>NZ_JASATH010000197.1:0-15043 GCF_038440215.1 Inquilinus sp. OTU3971
GGATGTAGCCCTGCTCCGCGGCCTGGCGGTACAGGCGAACCGCCGCGGCCTCGCTGCGCTCGACGCCGCGCCCATCCTGGTACATGTAGCCGAGATAAGTCTGGCCGCGGTCGTAGCCCTGGGCGGCCGACAGGCGGTACCAGCGCACCGCCTCGGCATCGTCCTGGGCCACCCCGGCGCCGTCCCGGTACATGTCGCCGAGATAGGCCTGGCCGCGGGCGTTGCCCTGCTCGGCGGCCAGCCGGTACCAGCGGACCGCCTCGGCGAGGTCCCGGTCGATGCCGTCGCCGGCCTCGTAGCGGTAGCCGAGCCGGATCTGCGCCTCGACATCCCCCGAGTCGGCGGCCAGGCGCAGCCCGCGCAGCTCCGCCTCGGGGCCTGCCGTGGTGATGGCCAGGATCTCGGAGTTGCCCGGGCCCTCGGGAATGAGGGACGACGGGGAGGCCAGGGCCGCCGGCGATGCCAGCATCAGCCCGAGCACGAAACCTTGAATGCGCATCTCAAATGGCGGTGCGTGAAATCCCCCTGTTCACCTCCATCCTCATCGAAACCGGCCCCGCTGTCGATGGGCGATCGTTTCGGGGGCGATCGATTCCGCGCTACGCCTTCCGCTCCGGTGCGCTGTCCGCCCAGCGGGCCATCAGGGTGTTGGAGGGCAGGCTTTCGTCGACCAGCTTCTTCGCCGTCTCGACCCCCGCCACCGGCAGGCCCTTCGGGTCCAAGAGGCCGATCTGCACCAGCACCGAGGCCTGGTCCCAGTAGATGTGCTCGTTGTACAGCTTGTCGCCGCGGAAGCGGACGATCGCGACCAGCGGGATCTCGACGTAACGCCCGGTGGGCGGGATGCCGGGCAGCATCCAGTCGATCTCGACGTCATGGGTGAAGCAGAACAGCATCTCGTCGACCAGCCGGTCGACCCCGACGGTGCGGCTGATCGGGATCAGCTTCGTGTCGGCCGGCGTCTTCGGGATGAAGTGGTTGGCGTAGAAGCGGTACAGGTCGTCCTGGCCGACGCCGCCGGTCATGGTCGGGATGTGGTTGACATAGGGCTGGGCCACCATCGTCGCCATGGTGGCGCGGGCGTCGCGTGTGGCGAATTCCAGCGTGGTGTGCCGCTCCCACAGCGCCGGCAGGTCGTAATGCGGGCCCAGCGCGGCGCGGAACACGGCCAGGCTGCGGGAATGGGCCATCAGCGAGGCCGGCTTGTCGTAGGCCGCCCGGGCCGGCACGTTGAAGCCGTGATCGGCGCCCGGATAGACGAAGATCTGCACGTCCTCGCGCCCGGCGAAGGCGGTGGCGATCGCCTCGCGCACCGGCGGCGGCAGGTGACGGTCCTTCTCGGGGCAATGGAACACCATCGGGCAGCGGATGGCGCCGGCCTCGCCCAGCAGCGGCTCCATCCCGGTGCCGTAATAGCTGACCGCGGCGTCGACATGGCTGCGCGCGGCGGTCAGATAGGCCAGGCGCCCGCCCAGGCAGAAGCCCAGCGCGCCGACCTTGCCGCGGCATTCCGGCAGCCGCCGCAGCGTCGCCAGTGCGGCGGTGCAATCGGCCACGGCGCGGTCGATGTCGAGGCGGGCCAGAAGCTCGCGGGCGCGGGCTATTTCGGCATCGCCATAGCCGAGGTCGACCTTCGGCTCCAGCCGCCAGAACAGGTCCGGCGCCAGCACCACATAGCCTTCCTCGGCATAGAGGTCGGCGACCGCCCGCAGATGAGCGTTGACGCCGAAGATCTCCTGCAGCAGCAGGATGCCGGGGCCGGAACCGCTTGCCGGCACCGCGACATAGCCCTGGAACCGGCCGCCGTCATCGGCCGTGATGTCGACCCACCTGCTGGTCATCGTTGAACTCCGCTGGCTCCGGATGCGGCGGGGCCCTTCTTTGGAGCCGTGGCGTCGGGGCGCCGTCCGCGGTTATACTTTAAACTTAAAGCAGATCAGGTGGCCACCGGCCGTGTTCAGGACAGCAGCAGAATGATCGATGCCGAGACCGCGGTCACCGACCGGCCCAAGGACCATCGCGTCGAGCTGCGGCTGTGGCTGCGACTGCTGACCTGCACCACCATGATCGAGCGCGAGGTCCGGCGCCGCCTGGCCGAGAGCTTCGACACCACCCTGCCGCGCTTCGACCTGATGGCCCAGCTGTACAAGATGCGCCAGGGGCTGACGCTCGGCGAGCTCAGCCAGCGGCTGATGGTCTCGAACGGCAACATGACCGGGCTGGTCGAGCGGCTGGTCGAAGGCGGGCTGGTGGCGCGCGAGCAATCGCAGGCGGACCGGCGCAAGCACGTCATCCGCCTGACCGAGGAGGGCGAGCGCCAGTTCGCCGCCATGGCCGCGGCGCATGGCGACTGGGTGGCCGAGATGACGGCCGGGCTCGGGACCGGCGAGATCGAGCGGCTGATGGAGCTGCTCGGCCGCACCAAGGTGTCGGTCGCCGACGCAACGCGGCCGCGGGGGCGGAGCAAGGCCGAGTAGCCCGGCCCCGCCCAGCGGATCAGGCCGTCCGCGCCAATCGCGGCGCCACGGCCAGGTTGACTGCGACCGCGACCGCGATGTTGGCCGCCAGCGCCAGCAGCCCGGCATAGACCGTGACCGTGCTGCCGCCGAAGCTCAGCGCGTGCAGCGGCTTCAGCCCGTCCTGCCAGACGATCCAGCTGCCGCCGAAGAAGCCGACCGCCCAGCCGGCCAGCAGCGCCGGCGCCCGGAACCAGCCGACATAGAGCCCGAACACCAGGGCCGGCAGGGTCTGCAGGATCCACACGCCGCCGAGCAGTTGCAGGTCGAGCGCGAACTGGGTCGGCAGGAACACGATCACCAGCAGCGCGCCGACCTTGACCACCAGCGAGGTGAGCTTGGCCACCTGCGCCTCCCCGGCATGGCTGATTCCGGGGTCGACATAGGCCTTCCAGAAGTTGCGGGTGAACAGGTTGGCGGCGCCGATGCTCATCACCGCCGCCGGCACCAGGGCGCCGATGGCGATGGCGGCGAAGGCGAAGCCGGCGAACCAGCTCGGGAACAGCGTCTGGAACAGCGCCGGCACCACGTCGTTCGGGCTGGCGACGTTGAGATGCGCGGCGTGGCCCATATAGCCGAGCAGGGCCAGGAGGCCGAGCAGCAGGGTATAGGCCGGCAGCAGGGCCGCGTTCTTGCGGATGGTGTTGGCGCTGGCCGAGGCGAAGATGCCGGTCAGGGTGTGCGGATACATGAAGGCGGCGAGGGCCGAGCCCAGTGCCAGTGTGGCATAGGCCACCATCTGGCTGTCGCCCAGCAGCAGCCCGCCCGTGCCCTTGGCCTTGAAGGCGTCGTCGGCCGCCTGGAACACCGCGCCGTAGCCGCCCAGCTCCCAGGGGATCAGCGCCACCGCGGCCAGCACCGCGATGTAGATCATGATGTCCTTGACGAAGGCGATCAGCGCCGGCGCCCTCAGGCCCGCGGAATAGGTGTACAGCGCCAGGATGACGAAGGCGATCGCCAGCGGCAGCTCGCCGGTCAGGCCCAGCGCCTTGATCACCGCGGCCATGCCGACCAGCTGCAGCGCGATGTAGGGCATGACGGCGAGGACGCCGGTGATGGCCACCGCCAGCTCCAGCCCGCGCGAGCCGTACTGGCCGAACACCACGTCGCCGGCGGTGACGTAGCCATGCTCCTTCGCCCGCTTCCACAGCTTCGGCATCACCAGGAAGACGAAGGGATAGACGATGATGGTGTAGGGCAGGGCGAAGAAGCCGTAGGCGCCGACGGCGTAGACCAGCGCCGGCACCGCGATCACGGTGTAGGCGGTGTAGAAGTCGCCGCCGACCAGGAACCAGGTGACCCAGGTGCCGAACTTCCGGCCGCCCAGCCCCCATTCGTCGATATGGGCCAGCGTTTCGCCCCGCTTCCAGCGGGCGGCCATGAAGCCCATGACGGTGACCAGGATGAAGAAGAAGGCGAAGACGGCGAGCGCAACGACATCCAGCTCAGTCGTCATGGCGCACGCTCCGATAGGCGATCCAGATGATCAGCGCGGTCAGCGGCACCCAGGCGAACTGGTACCAGTAGAAGAACGGGAAGCCCAGGATCTCCGGCTCCCGCGCATTGTAGAACGGCACCCACAGGAGCCCGATATAGGGCAGGAGCAGCAGCCACAGCACGGGCCGCCGGGAACGCTCACGCATGGCAAATCCTTCCGTCGCGGGCCCGGAGTCCCCGGCCCGATTGCCGGCCAACCTGCCATCGTCCCTGGATATGTTAACCCGAATAAAGGCATGGCGGCATTGCCGGGAGACGAACCTGGTCCCGGTCCTGAAGGGATTTGTGGTCGAGGCGCGGGCTACCGGCTGGTCGAGAGCAGCAGCTTCCCTGCGAACAGGCCCATCAGACCGGCGAAGACGTAGTCCAGGGCGCGCGTGACCCGCCGATTCGTCCTGCAGGCCGCCATGAATCGCTCCGCGCTGAAGATGATCACCCCGCACACCAAGGCCCCGACGGCGATGAAGAGCAGGCTCAGGAACAGCATCTTTCCGGATGCCTGCGGATCGTCCGGGCCGACGAATTGCGGCAGGAAGGTGAGGAAGAACATCACGATCTTCGGGTTGAGCAGGTTGATCGCCACCCCGCCGAGATAGGTGCGGAGAGCGCTGTTCCCGCCGTTGTCTGGTCCCGTCGTCGGAAGCGTCGTGCCATGCCGGATCGCCTGCAGGCCCAGCCACAGCAGATAGCCGCAACCGACGATCTTCAAGGTCATGAAGGCCGCGGCCGACGATGCCAGGAGCGTCGAGAGGCCGAGCGCGGCCATCAAGGCATGGCACAGAAGGCCGGTCAGGGCCCCAAGCAGGGCCAGAAAGCCCAGGCGCCGCCCGCCCCGCGCCGTGCGTCCAAGGAAGAACGCCATATCCGGGCCTGGAGTGATCGCGAGCACGGCGCTCGCCGCGACAAAGCCGATGAGGAGGGGAAGAGTCGGCAGGATGTCCAACAGAGCCCCCATGGTGAGCAATGGGCGGGACCGGATTTGCGGCGACCACGATGACGCGACGGGTCACGTGCAGCAAGCGGTCGGATCAGCCTCTCTCTCCTTCTTTCTGGCCGGCGCGGCCTATTCAGCGCCGGCCGAAGCGCCCCGCTTCGGCGGCGACTGCTCGACCAGCAGCGGCCGCAGGATCCGGCCGAGCCAGTGCTGCAGGTCGTCCATCACGGTGTAGAACACCGGCACATAGACCAGGCTGAGCGCGGTGGAGGACACCAGCCCGCCGATCACCGCGATCGCCATCGGCGCGCGGGATTCGGCGTCGGCTCCGATGCCCAGCGCGATCGGCAGCATGCCGGCGGCCATGGCGATCGAGGTCATCACGATCGGCCGGGCGCGCTTGGTCGCGGCGTCGATCAGTGCGGTGCCGCGGTCCAGCCCGCCGCGCTGCGCCAGGATCGCGTACTCCACCAGCAGGATCGAATTCTTGGCGGCAATGCCGAGCAGCATCAGGAGGCCGATGAAGGCCGAGATCGCCATCGCATGGCCGCTGATCAGCAGGAAGCCGAGCGCGCCGCCGATCGACAGCGGCAGCGCGACCAGGATGGTGACGGGCTGGACGAAGCCGCGGAACAGCAGCACCAGCGTCACATACATCAGGAACACGCCGGCCGTGACGGCCATGGCGAAGCCGCGCATCAGCTCCTGCAGCCGCTCCTGATCGCCGCGCTTCAGCTCGGTGACGCCGGCGGGCAGGTGCTGCATGGCCGGCAGCCGGGCGATCCGCTGCGTCGCCTCGCCGAGCGCGATGCCGGCCAGTTCCGCCTCGATCGTGGCGCTGCGGCTGCGGTCGACGCGGGTGATGCTGTTCGGCCCGGCGCCGTGCTCGATCGTGGCCACCGCGCCCAGCGGCACGGTGGCGTTGCTGCCCTTGACCGGCAGGTCGGCGATCACCGCCGGGTCGTCGAGCGCGTCGTCGGCCAAGGTGACCAGGATCGAGATCTGGCGGTCACCGAGATTGTATTTCGGCAGGTTCTGGTCGGCATCGCCGACGGTGGCGACGCTGACGGCCGAGGCGATGGTCTGCGGCGTCACCCCGGCCTCCGCCGCCCGGGCGGTGTCGGGGGTGACGATGATCTCCGGCCGGGCGATGGTCTCGGTCGATTCGACATTGGCCAGGCCGGGCACGCCGCGCATCTCGCGCAGCAGGGATTCGCTCGCCGCCTGCAGCGCCGCCTGGTCGTCGCCGGCCAGGGTGACCGAGACCTTGGCGCCGGACTGGCCGTCGGCGCCGAACTGGATGCGGATGCCGGGGATGCCCTGCAGCAGCCGCGAGGCGCGGGCCTCGAACTGCTGCTGGGTGACGCTGCGCTCGGCCCGCGGCGCCAGGTTGACCGTCAGGGTGGCGGAGCGCACCTCGCCCGCGGCCTTGGTGCCCGGTCCCTGGCCGGCGGTGGTCGAGCTGCCGATCGCGGCGAAGACGCTCGCCACCTCCGGCTCCTGCTTCAGCCGGCGCGAGATCTCCACCACCGCCGCATCGGTCTCGGCCAGGGTGGCGCCGGGCGCCAGCTCCACCGTGGCGATCGAGCGGCCGCGGTCGGTCGCCGGCATGAACTCGGTCGACAGCTGCGACGCCAGCGCCAGCGAGCCGACGAAGAAGGCGGCGCCGAGGCCGAGCGTGATCCAGCGGTGCCGCAGCGCCAGCCGCAGCAGCCAGAGATAGGCCGGCACCCAGCGCGGCGTGTCCTCCTCATGCCCGCCGGCGCGGATCAGATAGGCGCCCATCAGCGGCGTCAGCATGCGCGCGACGACCAGCGAGAACGCCACCGAGACGCAGGTGGCGACGGCGAAGTCCGTGAAGATCTGGCCCGGGATGCCGGGCATGAAGGCGCAGGGCAGGAACACCGCGATGATCGTGCCGGTGGTGGCGACGACGGCCAGGCCGATCTCGTCCGCCGCCTCCATCGCGGCGTCGAAGGCGCGCTTGCCGCTCTGCCGCATGTGCCGGACGATGTTCTCGATCTCGACGATGGCGTCGTCGACCAGGATGCCGACGACCAGCGACAGCGCCAGCAGGGTGATGGTGTTGAGCGAGATGTCGAACAGCGCCATTACCGCGAAGGTCGGGATCAGCGACAGCGGCAGCGCGACCGAGGAGACCAGCGTCGCCCGGATGTCGCGCAGGAACAGCCAGACCACGCCGATGGCGAGCAGGGCGCCGAGCCACAGCGCCTCCAGCGCCGCGTCGTAGCTCTCGAGCACGAAGCCGGAGGAGGAGGTCACCTCCTGGACCCTCAGGTCGGGGCGGGCGGCGGCGATCTCGGCAACCTTGGCGCGCACCGCCTTGGTGACGTCGATCTCGCTCGACCCCACGGTGCGGTAGACGCCGAAGGCGACGACCTCGCGGCCGTCCAGCCGGGCGCGCTGGCGCGGCATGTCCCAGCTGTCCTCGACCGTGCCGAGGTCGCCGAGCCGGACCTCGCGGCCGTCGGCCAGCGGGATCCGGGCCTCGGCCAGCGCCTCGACCGAGCCGGCGCTGCCCAGGGTGCGGATCGACTGCTCGCGCTCGCTGCGCCCGACCCGGCCGCCGGGCTGGTTGACGTTGGTCTCGGCCAGGGTTTGGCTGACCTCGCTGGCGGTGACGCCGAGCGCGCGCAGCCGGTCGGGGTCGAGCCGCACCCGGATCATCCGGTCGACGCCGCCGGAGCGTTCGATCTTGGACACGCCGTCGACCCCCAGCAGCGCCTTGGCGATGTCGTTGTCGACGGTCCAGCTCAGCTGGTCGGGGCTCATCGCCGGGGCGTCGACGACGAAGGTGACGATCGTCCCGCCGGTGACGTCGACCCGCTCGATCACCGGCGTCCGGGCGGCTGCGGGCAGGTCGGCCTCGATGCCCGACACCGCGTTGCGCACGTCGTTGGTGGCGCGGTCGATATCGGTGCCGAAGGTGAACTGGACGGTGGTGACCGAGCTGCCCTCGCTGACCGAGGAGGAGATGTCGTCGATACGGCCGATGCCGGCGACGGCGTTCTCGACGATCCGGGTGACCTGGGTCTCCAGCTCGGTCGGCGCCGCGCCCAGCTGGGTCACCGTCACCGTGACCGTCGGCAGGTCGATGTCCGGCATGTTGTTGGTGCGCAGCTCGGCGAAGCCGAAGAGGCCGCCCGCGGCCAGCATCAGGAACAGGACGATGGTCGGGACCGGGTTGCGGATCGACCAGGAGGAGATCGCGTTCACCGACCGGACTCCGTCAGGGTCTCGGCGATCCGGACGCGGCTGCCGTCGTCGAGGAAGCCGGCGCCGGCGGTGACCACACGCTCGCCTTGCGCCAGCCCGTCCTCGATCGTCACCCTGCCGGCGCCGCGGCTGCCGGTGCGCACGGGGCGCAGCCGGGCGGCACCGTCGGCATCGACGGTGAAGACCTGCGGCTGGCCCTGGCGCCACACCAGCGCCGCCTCCGGCACGGTCAGCCCATCGCCGCCCTCGACCGCGATCGAAACCCGGGCGAACATCCCGGCCTTCAGCGCGGTGCCGGCCGGCAGGTCGGCATAGACGGTGCCGAGCCGGGTGGTGGCATCGACCTTCTCGGCTGCCGCCCGCACCGTTGCCGGCGTCACGGCCCCGGCGGCATCGGTCACCGACACCGCTTGGCCCGGCCGGATCGCGGCCAGGTCGCGCTCCGGCACCCGGGCCTGGACCTCCAGGCGGCCGTCGCGGATCAGCTGCACCAGCTCGGTTCCGCTCTGCACCACGGTGCCGAGCACGGCCGGCTTCGCCGCGACGACGCCGGCGACCGGGGCGGTGATCCGGGTCTGTTCGAGTTGCACCTGCAGCGCCTGCAGCGCCGCCTGGGCCTGGGCCAGGGCGGCCCGGCTGGTCCGGGCCGTGGCGGCGTTCTGGTCCGCCGTCTCCTGGCTGATCGCCTTAGCCGCCAGCATCCGGCGGGACCGGGCGGCGACCAATTCGGCATTGTCCAGGGTCGCCTGGGCCTGGTCGATCGCCGCCTGCTGCTCGGCGATCTGCGCCTGCAGCGCGCGGTCGTCCAGCCGGGCCAGGAGCTGCCCCTGCGCGACGCGGTCGCCCTCCTGCACCGGGATCTCGACGATGGCCAGGCCGCTCAGCTCGGCGCTGACCGTCAGCTCCTGCCAGGCGGCAACGTTGCCGGTGGCCGAGACGGCGCGGGCCAGCCGCTCCGCCCGCGCCGGCTCGACGCTGACGGCCAGGGCGACCGGTGCCTCGGAGGCCGAGGCCTCCTCCGCCGGCTTCGGGTCGCGGCAGGCGGCAAGGGCCAGGAGGAGGGCGGGCAGGAGGCGGAAGAGATTTCGGGTCCGGGGCATAAGGGTGTCGGGTGCTCGGCCGCACGAGGCGGCGATGGGCCCCGGACAGTACGGCGCGACCATTGCTGCGGTTGGTCCGCAGGTTTCCCGATGCAAACGCAGGGGCTGGTTTCGTGTCGCGGTGTTGCTGCCGCGGTCCCGGCAACGTTCGGTTGCGAAAAGTTCAGCTCTTCAGCCGGTACCCGGTCCTGAAGATCCAGGCCACGACGGCCAGGCAGACCGCCAGAAAGCCCAGGGTCATGGCCAGGCTGACGGCGACGTTGACGTCGGCGATCCCGTAGAAGCTCCAGCGGAAGCCGCTGATCAGGTAGACCACGGGGTTGAACAGGGCCACGGTCTGCCAGAAGGGGGGCAGCATCGAGATCGAGTAGAAGCTGCCGCCCAGGAAGGTCAGCGGCGTGATGATCAAAAGCGGGATCACCTGCAGCTTCTCGAACCCGTCGGCCCAGATGCCGATGATGAAGCCGAACAGGCTGAAGGTGACGGCGGTCAGCACCAGGAACAGCAGCATCCAGAACGGGTGGAGGATCTGCAGCGGCACGAACAGCCCGGCCGTCGCCAGGATGATGGCGCCGAGGATGATCGATTTGGTGGCGGCCGCCCCGACATAGGCCACCACGATCTCGAGATAGGAGACCGGCGCCGACAGCAGCTCGTAGATCGTGCCGATGAATTTCGGGAAATAGATGCCCATCGAGGCGTTGGAGATGCTCTGCGTCAGCAGCGACAGCATGATCAGGCCGGGCACGATGAAGGCGCCGTAACCGACCCCGTCGATCTGCTCGATGCGCGAGCCCAGGGCCGCGCCGAAGACGACGAAGTACAGCGAGGTCGAGATCACCGGCGACAGGATGCTCTGCATCAGGGTGCGGCCGGTGCGCGCCATCTCGGACATATAGATCGCGCGGATCGCGTGGAGGTTCATCGCCGTTCGCTCACCAGGCTGACGAAGATTTCCTCCAGCGAGCTCTGGCTGGTGCGGAGGTCCTTGAACCGGATGCCGGCATCGGCGACGGCCTGCATCACCGCGGTGATGCCGGTGCGCTCGCCCTGCGAATCGTAGGTGTAGACCAGCTCGGTGCCGTCGGCCGACAGCGACAGCTGATGCGCGGCCAGCGCCTCGGGAAGGGCGTCCAGCGGCGCCTGCAGCTGCAGCGCCAGCTGCTTCTTGCCCAGCTTGCGCATCAGCTCGGCCTTGTCCTCGACCAGGATGATCTCGCCCTTGCGGATCACCCCGATCCGGTCGGCCATCTCCTCGGCCTCGTCGATGTAGTGGGTGGTCAGGATGATGGTCACGCCCTGATCGCGCAGGGCGCGGACCAGCCGCCACATGTCCTGCCGCAGCTCGACATCCACCCCGGCCGTGGGCTCGTCCAGGAACAGGATCTGTGGCTCATGCGCCAGCGCCTTGGCGATCAGCACCCGGCGCTTCATGCCGCCGGACAGCGTCATGATCTTGCTGTCCTTCTTGTCCCACAGCGACAGGTCCTTCAGCACCTTCTCGATATGGGCCGGGTTTGCGGGCTTGCCGAACAGACCGCGGCTGAAGCTGGCGGTGTCCCAGACGGTGGTGAAGGCGTCGGTCGTCAGCTCCTGCGGCACCAGGCCGATGCGGGACCGGGCGGCGCGGTAGTCGCCGACGATGTCGTGGCCGTCCACCGATACCGTCCCGCCGCCGGGCCGGACGATGCCGCAGACGATGTTGATCAGCGTGGTCTTGCCGGCGCCGTTGGGGCCGAGCAGGGCGAAGATCTCGCCGCGCCGGATCTCCAGGTCGACGCTCTTCAGCGCCTGGAAGCCGGAGGCATAGGTCTTCGACAGGTTCGAGATGGTGATGATCGGCGACATGGCGGCGACCATACCCGATGCCGGGGGTGATTCGATGCGGGATCGTGAAGCGGCGGCTGCAATGCCGCCGATGGGCGGAGGTAGCCTTACCGCACCTTGATCACGACCTTGCCCTTCGCCCGGCCGGTTTCGACATAGGCCAGGGCCTCTTTGGTCGCTTCGAACGGAAAGACCCGATCCACGACCGGGCGGATAAGTCCGGCCTCGATGAGAGCGGCGATCTCGCGCAGTTGGTCTCCGTCGGCCCGCATGAACAGGAACGAATAGCTGACGTGACGACGCCGTGCCTCCTTCCTGATCCTGCGGCTCAGGAAGCGCATCACCAGCCCGATGAGCGGGTTCGATCCGATGGATCTCGCAAAATCCGGGTCGGGCGGGCCGGCGATGCCGATCACCTTGCCGCCGGGTTTCAGCACCTGCAGGGACTTCTCGAGAACCGCTCCGCCCTGGGTGTCGAGCACGACATCGAAATCTCTCAGAGTCCTGGCGAAATCGTCCTTCCGGTAGTCGATGACGATGTCGGCGCCGAGCTGTCTCAGCAGATCGGCATTCGCTGCGCTCGCCGTCGTCGCCACGGTCGCGCCGACATGTTTGGCCAGCTGGATGGCGAAGGTGCCCACGCCGCCGGAGCCGGCTTGGATCAGAGCCTTCTGCCCCGCCTTCAGGCCGGCTCTCTCGATCAATGCCTGCCAGACGGTCAGGCCGACGAGGGGGATCGAGGCCGCCTCCTCCATGGTGAGGGATCCCGGCTTCAGCGCCACGTCGGCCTCGTTCATCGCGATATAGTCCGCGAAGGTGCCGATCCGGTTGTGATGCGGCCGGGCGTAGACCTCGTCGCCGACCTTGAAGCGCCGCACCCGGGATCCGACCCGCACCACCACGCCGGCCACGTCGTTGCCCAGGATCAGCGGCAGGCGGAACGGCAGGATCAGCTTGAACTCGCCGCTTCTGATCTTGTTGTCCAGGACGTTCACGCCGGCGGCATGGACCTGGACCAGCACGTCGTCCTCGCGCAGCTCCGGTTCCGGCATCTCGGCGGCCCGCACGCCTTCGGCACGGCCGTAACGATCGACGATGAAGGCCTTCATGACACCATCTTCCTGCCGTTCTCGACTGCGGCTGCGGAGCCTTCGCTCCAGCCGCCAAGTGTTCAGACCGGCAGCCGCATCTGCTGGCGCAGGCTCTTGTCGAACATCCCTGCGGGCACGAACCGGCGCAGCAGGCTGACCTGCCGCGCCCTGTTGCCGGCGGTGTAGCGCCGCCGCGGGCGCGCGTCGGTCACAGCCTTGAGCACTGCGTCGGCCACGACCTTCGGGTCGTCGCCCGTGCTGACCATGTCCTTCATCAATGCGACGGCGTCGGCCCGGGCCCGGTCATATTCCGCCAGCACGGCATCCGGCTCGAGGCCGTTCTGCTCGAAGCCGCTGCGGGTGTTGCCAGGCTCGATCAGCGAGACGCGGATGCCGAAGGCGCGGACCTCATGGTCGAGCGATTCCGAATAGCCTTCGAGCGCGTGCTTGGCCGCCGAATAATGGGCGGAATACGGCGCGGGGATCAGCCCCAGGATCGAGCCGATATTGACGATGCGGCCTTCGCCGCGCCGCCGCATCGGCGGCAGCACCGCGTTGGTCATGCGTATGGTGCCGAACAGATTGACGTCGAACAGGGCGCGGACCTGGGCGATGGAGGATTCCTCGGCGCCGCCGACCAGTCCGACGCCGGCATTGTTGACCAGAAGGTCGATCCGGCCGGTCTGCGCGAGCACCGCCGAAACCAGGCTGCCGACGGAGTCGTCGTCGGTCACGTCGCACGCCAGCATGGTCACGCCGGCCGGGCCGTTGCCGGCCGTCCGGCGGCTTGTCCCGAACACGGTGAATCCAGCCTGTGCCAAGGCCTCGGCGATGGTGCGGCCGATGCCGGAGGCGGCCCCGGTCACGATCGCGGTCTTTCCGGAATATGCGTTCATCGATGCTCCAAAGCCACAAGCCCTGGCCTGTGGCGGTTCATTGCATTACGATCACTTAATCATATGATGATCATAATTCAATGGGCATCGCAAAGGTCAGGTCATGCGCTACGAAAAGGGTCGGAAGGACGCGACGCGTCGGCGGATCACGGAGGTCGCCTCCGAGCGATTCCGGTCCGGCGGCATCGCCGCGTCGGGAGTCGCAAGCATTATGAGCGACGCCGGGCTGACGAACGGCGCCTTCTATCCGCATTTCCACTCCAAGGAGGAGCTTGTCCGCGAAACCGTGGCGGCGGCGCTGGAGGCGCAGTTGGACCAGCTGCGCGACGTCCTGTCCGCCGGCGGGCTGGAGGCGGCCATCGCGGTCTATCTGTCGGCGGAGCACCGGGACAATCCGGCGACCGGCTGTGCGTCGGCGGCGCTGCTGCCGGAGCTTGCGCGCCAGCCGCCGGAGACGCGCAGCCTCTATGCCGAACGCTTCCTTGCCCTGGTGCGCCAGGTGTCGGCGGCTCTGCCGGCGCAGACCCGGGATCCTGAGGGTGTCGTGCTGGGCGTCTTCGCGACGCTTATCGGCGCGCTCCAGCTCGCCCGCGCCGTCGAGGGGAGTGCATTGTCGGATCGCATCCTGGCGGCAGGAGCGGAGGCGGCACGGGGGCTGGTCCAGCCGCCTCCGTGATTGCGGTGAGAGTGCCGGCTGCCGGCGTCAATCCGGGTAGATGCTCGTCAGCCCGCTCAGGTGGTTGTGGTACTGGGAGCCATAGTCCGAAGGGGTGCCGGCTTCGTCGGTGATCAGGCCGATGTTGAAGTCGCTGGTGCCGCAGGTGCCCGGCCAGGTGTTGAAGTTCCAGGCCATGAAGCCCTGCTGCTTGCTCTCGACGAAAGCCCAGAGCCGGTCCAGGTAATCCGTGTCGCAGCTGGCGCCGAAGTGATCGGCCATGCCGAACTCGCCGACGATCAGCGGGACCTGGTCCATCACCGGCCCGACCTCGTCCTCCCAGCACTGCTCGCTGGTGCAGGTCGCGAAGTTGTACTGGTGCCAGGAGGCGACGATGTTGCCCTCGGGGTCGGTCGGCTTGTAGGCCAGCCAGTGGCTCAGGTCGCCGGAGAGCCCGAGCCCGCCGACCATCAGCACGTTCTCCGCCCCGGTGGCGCGCACCGTGTTCACCAGGGTCTGCATGCCGACCGCAGTGTAGGCCGTGCTGGTCTCGACATAGCCCTCGGCGACCTTCACCGAGCAGCTACTGCCGCCGTCGCGCCAGCAGGTCCAGGCCTGGGCGGCGGGCGGGTCGTTGAGGAGATAGGGCTCGTTGTAGAGGTCGAAGATGACTGCGCTGTTGGTCTTGAACGCATTGGCGACGCTGGTCCAGAACGTCACCGAATGGTCCGCGTTCGGCATCGGCTGGAAATTCAGGCCGATGGTCGAGAGCGTGCCCGGCATCGCATAGTGCAGGTCGACGATGACGGCCAGGTTGTTCGCGGTCATCAGGTTGACGTAGTCGATGATGGCCTGCCGATACGGCGCGCCCATATAGGGGGCGTTGGCACTGGTGGCGTTGATGCCCAGCCAGCATTGCTCGTTCAGCGGCACCCGCACGGCATTGGCGTTCCAGGACTTGACCGCGTCGACGAAGGCCTGGTCGCGCGGCGTGGCGTCGTAGCCCTGCACGCATTCGAAGCCGGTGGTGCCGCGATTGACGCCGTGGATGAACAGCGTCTGCCCCTCGCCGTTGAGCAGCTTGTTGCCCTGCACGTGCAGGCCGCTCATCGACACGTCGGACGGGCCGGTGCCCGGCCCGGTCATGGCCAGGTCGTCGAGGTAGAACCGAGGCCCGGCCGCATCCGAATAGTATTTGATCGCCAGGGTATCGATCGTGGTGTTCGCGATGTCGAGATCGGCCAGCGGAACCTCGAACCTGGTCCATTGCCCCGCTGTCATCGGCGCTAG
>NZ_JASATH010000198.1:0-14893 GCF_038440215.1 Inquilinus sp. OTU3971
CCCCCGGGGGGGGGCCGGGGGGGGCCGCAACTCTTCGACTCTGCCTGAACTATGCCACGTGACGCAGCGTCGCGCCAAGAACAAAAAGCGAACGCGATGGGCTGATCCCGGTCACCGGCGCACGGATCTATAGCACGAAGTCGCCGGCCACCGGGGCCAGGATGCCGGTCAGGGCGATGGCGAAATCGGCCAGCTTGTCGCCGTTGGTGTCGCCCGAGACGATGGTCTGGCCGGCGTCGATCCAGACGTGCAGCTGCCCGGCGACGCCGGTGAACGCCCCGGTGCCGAGATAGGTGAAGGCCTGGTCGCCGGCGACCCCGGTGTTGGCGTCGATCAGCGACAGGTCGATCTTGTCGCCCTGGGCATGGCTGAAATCGGTGATCAGGTCGCGGCCCGCCGCCGTCGACGGGCTTTCCGTGGTCGTGACGAAGATGAAAGTGTCGGCGCCGGCGCCGCCGGTCAGCTGGTCCATGGCGCTGCCGCCATGGAGCAGATCGTTGCCGGCGCCGCCGTCGAGCAGGTCGTGGCCGCCCGCGCCGTCGATCGTGTCGTTGCCGTTGAAACCGTTCAGCAGGTTGACGCTGCCATTGCCGAAAAGCTTGTCGTTCCCCTGGCTGCCGTTGACGTCCTCGATCGAGACATAGCGGCTGTCGGTCTGCAGGTTCACGGTCAGGCCGTACGGGCTGTCCCAGTAGGAGACAAGATCCCGGCCTTCGCCGCCGTCCAGGATGTCGGCACTGCCGCGGAGGATATCGTTGCCGCCCCAGCCCCGCAGCGCCTTGGTGTAGTAGCCAGGGCCGGTGAGGGCGTCATTGAATTGACTGCCGTTGAGGTATTCGAAGCCGGACAGGACATCGCCCTGCGCATCGCCGCCCGTGCCTTTGCCGGTCACCAGGTCGACCGTCACCCCGGCTGCGCTGGTATAATAGCTGACGGTGTCGCTGCCTACGCCGCCGACGAGCTTGTCGGCGCCCGCCCCGCCGCGCAGGAGATCATCACCGTCGCGGCCGTCGAGAGTGTTGTCGGCATTGCTGCCATTGAGCACGTCATTGCCTGCATAGGCATAGACGTTCTCGATCGAGATCAGAGTGTCACCTTCCGCGTAGCTGCCGCTGCCGACTCCGGTCGTGAGATCGACCGTCACGGCTCCACTGGAAGTATAACGAACTGTGTCGATGCCATCTCCTCCGTCAAAAGTGTCTCCTCCTAAGAAACCATATAATACATCATTACCACCAAAGCCTCTTATAACATTGTCTCCATAATAATCGTATACTGTGTCGTTTCCGTCACCGCAATCTATATTTTCAATGGAGATAAAATGACTGAACACATCGGTATCCCCGAGACGGAACGTTCCCCCTATCGTGGCACCGCGGAAGCTGGCAAAGTCCGAGCCCGCGCCGCCATCAAGGCTGCTCCCGCCGATCAGGATATCGTCGCCAGCGCCACCATATTGGCTGTAGCTTCCGGACAGCACATCGTCGCCGGCATCGCCGTACAAGCTGCTGCCGCCGGTTCCGCCGCGAAGCGTGTCGTTCCCATCCCCTCCGCGCACGTCAATGATACCGGAAGCGCCGGTCAGCGCATCGTCCGCCGCGCTGCCCGTGAGATATTCGATCGAGGTGAACGTGTCCCCCTGGGCATCGCCGCCCGTGGCCGAGCCGGTGGATAGGTCGACGGTGACCCCGGAGGCGCTACCGGCATAACTGACTCTGTCGTAGCCGGCACCGCCGTCGAGGACATCTGCCCCGGCGCCGCCAACCAGGAGATCCTCGTTATCGCCTCCCATCAGCGTGTCGACGCCGGCGCCGCCATAGAGCGTGTCGTTGCCCGCCTGCCCGGAGAGTGTGTCGTTGCCGGCATCGCCGTAGAGCCAGTCGTCGTTCCCTACGCCGGAAAGCGTGTCGTTCCCGCCCAGGCCGTGCAGCTCGTCCTGCCAGTAGTCGGGATCGATCACCGGGTCCCCGGAGGGCTGCGGCACCAGGATCTCCCCGGTCATCGTATCGTTGCCCTCGGTGCCGAAACGCGGTGCGGCGATCGCCATGGTCGCTCTCCCTATCCCGAATTGAAATCCAGCTCGAATACAGCGGCAGCAGGCTCCGGCCGACGGCTCCCTGCCGTGTCGACCTTGGCCGCCGGTCCCACGCCAGGACCAGACAACTCAATTAAGCGCAAATTATGTCGACTCCCGACCTCTCCGTCGAGCCCGGTGCCGACAAATACCGCCAATACCAAGGGTCGAACATATTGACTTCGTCATCCCGTGCGCGCTGCGGCGCGAAGTGCCGCTGCGCAGGTACGGGATCTCGGCACGATCTCACAGAGATCCCGTGTCTGCAGCGCATCATTGCATGCTGCGCTGCGCACGGGATGACGGTCATTGTTTATGGTGCTTGTATAACCCGAAACATCGACCCGTCATGGCGAGCCCCGAAGGGGCGTGGCCATCCAGTGGCCCCCGCCCTGATGACTCCTCGTTAACGCGACGGCCCCGCACCAGATGCATTTACAAGCGGTCTCCAAGCCCGGCTCAGGACGCCCTGGAGCGGCCGGGGCTGGCGGTCGAGGTCCAGCGCGAGAACGAAGAGGCTCGCATAGCGCAGCTTCCGGCGCGCGCCCGCCCCCAGGAAGCGGCGAAGCTGATCGCCGAAGCCGGCGTCGCGCCATGCGGCTTGTCTCTGCAGCGTGCGAAATGCCGCGAGGTCGCCCTCTTCCGCCAGGATCGCTTCGATGGCGTCGGGTCCGACCGCGCGGATGAGCTCATCCTCCAGGTCGCGGTCGCAGACGAAGAACCCCTCGCGTTCGAGATCGTTGCGTGTTTCCGGTGGCGCATAGCCGGCCCGCGCCAGGTCGCGGCAGAAGTGCCGCTCCTCGGCGGCATCGCACAGGCCGCAGACGCGCAGCCCGGCGCCGGCCGGCCCGAAACGGGCCAGGAACTTCGACACCGACCGGGCGCCGCCGATCGGCACCACGACCACCCCGTCCCGCGTCAGGTCTCTGGCCTGGAGGCTTGCCAGGGTCTCGACGGCGATCTGATCGCTGATCCCCTCGACCAGCACGATGGACCGGGCGTGCCGGGCGCGCTCCAGCGCATCGGCGGTCGCTCGCAGCGGAGCATCGGCCCCGCTGGCATATCCGGGAACGGCAAGCTCCCGGTGCCGGCGCCGCGCGCCGCGGCTCCGCGATCGCGCCGGCACTGCATCTGCGGTTTTGTCAGCCAATCTGGCCATCCATGCGTTCCGACAGGCCCGGCCATCGTACAATCGCGGCCGCCCCCTGACCACGGAACGTGCCGCCGCATCAAGAACAAGAAAGGCGGACACGATACGCGACGGGCTCCGGCCGGCCGAGAGCGGCCCATGAGCGTCCTTGTGTCGTTGTCGTCTTCTGATGCCGGGCCGCGATACTGGGACGGATCCACCGGCTGGGATGAATGTCACAATCCTCTGGCACGAAGGCGCAGATTTGGGTCAAATTGCCCCCACTTTCGCAGCCATTTGAACCAATCGATTTGCGCGCCGCCGGCCTCCGATCCGCGCTGAGGCGAATTCCAACGGGAGAGGAATCACCATGGCCATCATCAACGGCACCCCGGAAGACGATGATCTCACCGGAACGGGCAACGATGACCAGATCTACGGCTTCGCGGGCAACGATACCCTTTCGGGCCTGGGCGGGACCGATATCCTGGAAGGTGCAGACGGAAACGACACGCTCGAAGGCGGCAGCGGAAACGACATTCTCCGTGCCGGGGCCGGCATCGATCATCTGATCGGCGGCGACGGCGACGACTGGCTCTCCGCCGATCCCAGCGGCGGCGACGTGTTCGAGGGCGGCGCGGGCGCCAACGACACCATTGCTTACGTGGCCCTCAACCTCGCCACCGGGGTCACGGTGGACCTGGCGGCGGGCACCGCCTCCGGCGGCGCGACGCTGAGCGGGATCGAGAACGCCCGTGGGACGAATCTCGCCGACACGCTGACCGGGAACAACGGCCGCAACATTCTGTTCGGTGAGGCCGGCGAAGATGTGCTGGACGGCGGTGGTGGCGACGACACGCTCTACGGCGGCGGCGGTTTCGACATCATATCGGGTGGCGACGGGGACGACGTGCTGAGCAACGGCGTCCCTGGGTCCGGTGCGGTGCTGGACCGACTGGACGGCGGCGCCGGCAACGATACCGTGGATTATTATGAAAGATACGACCACCTAACGATCGATCTGGCCGCAGGCACGATCAATGGCCAAGCCCTGCTGACCGGCATCGAGAATGTGCGCGGTTCGAGATACTACTCCGACACCATCACCGGAAACGCCCAGGCCAACACTCTGATCGGCTATGGCGACAACGACACGCTCCGCGGTGGCGACGGCGATGACAGGCTCGAAGGCGGCGCCGACTCCGACAAGCTCTACGGCGATGCCGGCGACGACCTCCTCGTCGAGTCCTCGATCGGAACGAACGATCTGCTGGACGGCGGCGACGGCACCGACACCGCCGATTACAGCCAGTACGGCCAGAACATCTATCTCGACCTGCAGATGGGCATCGGCGGCAATACCGGCAATATCACGCTGGTGGCGATAGAGAACCTGATCGGCACCAGGTTCGACTTCGACACGCTGGTCGGCGATGGCCTCGGCAACGTTCTCGACGGCCTCGACGGCGCCGATTTCCTGCAAGGGGGTGGCGGCGACGACGTGCTCAGGGGCGGGACCGGGGCCGACGATCTCAGGGGCGGCGCTGGCAGCGACACCGCCAGCTACTACACCAGCGCGGCCGGCGTGACGGTCGATCTCGCCGCCGGCACCGGCACCGGCGATGCCGCGGGCGACACCTTCACCGACATCGAGAACCTCACCGGCAGCGGCCGGGGCAACGACACGCTGATCGGAAACGCCGGCGCGAACGTCCTGTCCGGCTGGGGCGGCAACGACCTGCTCCGCGGCGGCGCCGGGGCCGACACGCTGGATGGCGGGGTCGGCACCGACACCGCCACCTACTACACCAGCGCGGCCGGGGTGACGGTCGATCTTGCGGGCGGCGATGCCCAGGGCGACATCCTGATCGGCATCGAGAACCTCACCGGCAGCAACCTGGGCAACGACACGCTGATCGGGAACGCTGGTGTCAACACCCTGTCCGGCTGGGGCGGCGACGACCTGCTCCGGGGCGGCGCCGGGGCCGACACGATCGATGGCGGCACCGGCAGCGATACCGCCAGCTGGTACACCAGCGCGGCCGGGGTGACGGTGAACCTCGCGGCCGGCACCGCCGGCGGTGGTGACGCCCAGGGCGACACCCTGGTATCGATCGAGAACCTCACCGGCAGCAATCTGGGCAATGACAGCCTGGTCGGGAATGCGGGCGCCAACATCCTGTTCGGCTGGGGCGGTGACGACTTGCTCAGGGGCGGCGCCGGGGCCGACCGCCTCGACGGCGGTGCCGGCAGCGATACCGCCAGCTACTACACCTCAAACGTCCGCATTTTTGTCACCCTCTTGGCCGGCTTCGGCAGCGGCGGCGAGGCCCAGGGCGACACCTTCAACAGCATCGAGAACGTCACCGGCTCCACCGCGGCCGACGATATCACCGGCAGCAACGCGGCCAATGCGCTGAATGGCTGGACCGGTCAGGACGTGCTGCGCGGTCGCGGCGGTGGCGACCGCTTTGTTTTCTCCGCCGCCAGCGACAGCAAGGTCGGGGCGGCCGACGAGATCACCGACTTCAGCCACGCCGAGGGCGACCGGGTGGATCTGTCGGCGATCGACGCCAACACCGCGGTCGTAGGCAACCAGGCCTTTACCTTCATCGGCACCGGCCTCTATTCGGGCGTCGCCGGCCAGCTGCGCTATGTCTCCGACGGCATCGTCACCACCATCGCCGGCGACGTCAATGGCGACGGCGCCTCCGACTTCCACATCCAGCTCACCGGCGCCATCGGCCTCGTCGCCGCCGACTTCGTGCTGTAGCGGCCAGGGGCGCCACCAGTCAGGCCAATGCCAATACCAACGGGAGAGGAAGCATCATGCCCACCTTCAACGGGACCACGGGAGACGACACTCTCGTCGGAACGAATTTCCCCGCCCCGGATGGCAACGACACCATCAACGGCCTCGCCGGCAACGATACGCTTTCGGGCCTGAATGGATCCGACGTGCTCAGGGCGGGAACAGGCATCGACCATCTGATCGGGGGTGCCGGCGACGACGTGCTGTCGGTCGATCCGTTCAAGTCCGACAGCACGCTGGACGACGGGCCCGGCGACGTCATCGAGGGCGGCGCAGGCGTCGACACGATGTACTACACGACCATCAGCGGTACCACCGGGGTCACGGTGAACCTGGCCACGGGCACCGCCTCCGGCGGGGCGACGCTGAGCGGGATCGAGAATGTCGTCGGGTCGAACCATGACGACTCGCTGACCGGGGATGCCGGCAACAACCTGCTCGAGGGTGGCAACGGTGACGACACGCTGGTCGGCGGCGCCGGCAACGACCTGCTCCGCGGCGGAGCAGGGCTCGATCAACTGGACGGCGGGGCCGGCAACGACACCGTGGAAGCAGGGGGCACGATCGATCTCGCCGCCGGCACGATCAACGGCGTGGTCCGCCTGACCAGCGTCGAGAACGTTCGCGGCGGGGGCAGCATCACCGGAAACGCCGAAGCCAACATCCTGACGGGCGTAGCCAACAGCAACGACACGCTCCACGGTGCCGCGGGCAACGACAGGCTCGACGGCGGCGGAGGCTCCGACAGCCTCTATGGCGATGCCGGCAACGACGTCCTCCTGTCTTCCGGCCTCGCATCCGGTGTCGCTGTACCCATCCTGATGGACGGCGGCGCCGGCACCG
The DNA here is from genome assembly GCF_038440215.1 of Inquilinus sp. OTU3971. NCBI lineage: Bacteria > Pseudomonadati > Pseudomonadota > Alphaproteobacteria > Rhodospirillales > Rhodospirillaceae > Inquilinus > Inquilinus sp. OTU3971. The sequence continues at coordinate 6,859 of NZ_JASATH010000198.1, forward strand.
ACGCTGTCGACTACAGCGGCTATCTCCGGTCCATCTATCTCAACCTGCAGACCGGCATCGGCCTCGACGGCGACCTGACGGTGACGCTGGTGTCGATCGAGAACCTGATCGGCACCGCTTACAACTTCGACACGTTGATCGGCGATGGCGGCAACAACGTCATTGACGGCCTCGGCGGCGGCGACGACCTGCAAGGGGGCGGCGGTGACGACCTGATTCGCGGCTGGGCGGCCGGCAATCAGCTGGATGGCGGCGCCGGCAACGACACCGCCACCTACTACAACCGAGGCGCCAATGGCGTGGTCGTCGACCTTGCCGCCGGCACCGCATTGGGCGTCGTCAACGACATCCTGGTGTCGATCGAGAACGTCACCGGCAGCGGCCAGGGCAATGACACGCTGAGTGGGGATGCCGGCGCCAACACCCTGGCCGGCTGGGGCGGCAACGACCTTCTCCGCGGCAGGGCCGGCGCGGACCGGCTGGACGGCGGCGTCGGCGCCGACACCGCCAGCTACGATGAAGGCGCCGTCGGCGTGGCCATCGATCTGGCGGCCGGAACCGCATCCGGCGGCAACGCCCAGGGTGACATCCTGGTGTCGATCGAGAACATCGACGGCAGCCAGGGCAACGACAGCCTCACGGGCAACGCCGGCGCCAATACCCTGGACGGCAAGGCCGGCGACGACGTGCTTCGCGGCGGGGCGGGCGCGGACCGGCTCATCGGCGGCAACGGCAGCGACACCGCCAGCTACTTCGACGGCACCGTCGGCGTGACCATCGACCTTGCGGCCGGAACCGGATCCGGCCCCAATGCCCAGGGCGACATCCTTCAACAGATCGAGAACGTCGACGGCAGCCAGGGCAACGACAGCCTCACGGGCAACGCCGGCGCCAATACGCTGGCCGGCTGGGGCGGCGACGACGTGCTTCGCGGCGGCGCCGGGGCCGACCGCCTCGACGGCGGCATCGGCATCGATACCGCCAGCTATTACACCGGCAGCGCCGGCATCGTCGTGGACCTGTCCACCGGCGCGGCCAGCGGCGGCGACGCCCAGGGCGACACCCTGATCGGGATCGAGAACGTCTCCGGCAGCCAGGGCGTCGACACCCTGATCGGCGATGGCGGCGTCAACGTGCTGCAGGGTTGGAATGGCAACGACGTGCTTCAGGGCGGCGCCGGGGCCGATCGCCTCGACGGCGGCGCCGGCTCCGACACGGCCCGCTACGACACCGGCAGCATCGGGATCACGGTCGATCTCGCCATCGGCAGCGGCAGCGGCGGCGACGCCCAGGGCGATGCCCTCGTCTCGATCGAGAATGTCGACGGCAGCCAGGGCGACGACCAGCTCACCGGCAACGCCGGCGCCAACGTGCTGCAGGGCCTGGGCGGGGACGATGTGCTTCTGGGCGGGGTCGGCGCCGACCGCCTCGACGGCGGCGCCGGCAGCGATACCATCAGCTACGCCACCAGCAGCACATCCCTCCAGGTGGATCTGTCGACCGGCTTCGCCAACTTCGACACCTTCGTTTCGATCGAGAATGTCATCGGCAGCCAAGGCTCCAACGAGCTCATCGGCGATGCCGGTGCCAATCGTCTGGATGGTCAGGGCGGCGATGACGTGCTCCGTGGCGGAGCGGGTGCCGACCAACTGATCGGCGGCGCCGGCATCGACCTCGCCAGCTACTTCACCAGCACGGCCGGGGTGACGGTCGACCTCGCGGCCGGCACCGCGTCGGGCGGCGACGCCCAAGGCGACACCCTGATCGGCATCGAGAACCTTAGCGGCAGCAACGGCGGCAACGACACGCTCAGCGGGGATGCCGGTGACAACCGGCTGTCTGGCCAGTGGGGCAATGACGTGCTCCGCGGCGGGGCGGGTACCGATAGGCTGGACGGCGGCACCGGCACCGACCGCTTCATCTTCACCGCCACGGCGGACAGCGCGGTCGGGGTCGGCGCTGACCGGATCACCGATTTCAGCTATGGGGACAGGATCGACCTGGCGGCGATCGACGCCGACACTGGCACCGACGGCGACCAGGCTTTCAGCTTCATCGGCACCGGCCTGTTCACCGGCGTCGCGGGGCAACTGCGCTATGCCATGGCCGGCGCCGTCACCACCATCGCCGGCGACGTCGACGGCGATGGCGTCTCGGATTTCCACATCCAGCTCACCAACGGCTCCGTCAGCCTCGTCGCCGGCGATTTCGTGCTGTAGCGCCGGCCTCACGGCAGGCGGCGCGTCCACTCGTTCCGGCGAGCCCCGCAGGGGCGTGGCGATCCAGCGGCTCCGGCCTCCGGATCGCCACGCCCATGTTCGCGGAGGGCACTCCGCTCCCAACGCAGTCAAGGGACAAGGCCCCGTCACGACGCCCCCACGGCCCGGGGCCGGGGACCTCACCGCGGCTCCCCTCCTCCCGGCGCCGGATCGTCGCGGCCGGTCAGGCGATAGTGGTCCGCCAGGGTCTTCAGCCCGTCCTCCAGCACGCCCATCACCTTGTCGCGGATGCGGCCCTGCCTGGCGGCGATGACCGTGACGTCCTGCTCATGGCAGCACACCGCCTCCACCACCGCGCCGACATGGGCGCCGAGGCAGCGCAGCGCCGATTTGTAGGCGCGCAGGGTTTCGAGCTGCACCTCGCTCGGGGTCGGCACCCCGCCGGTGCCGCGGATACCGGGCGGCAGCTCGCCGTCGCGGTCCCTGGCGCCCAGCACGCCGATCTCGAACTGGCCGCGCAGCCGCTGCCCGGCCGAATGCATGCGCGGGCTGATCGTGCCCCGCGCCGCCAGCCGGTCGAGCGGCGATTGCACCAGGCGGCCGACCGGGGCGCCGATCGCGGTGCCGGTCGGCCGGTCGACGATTCCCGCCGCATGCCGGGCGCGCTCGGGCGTCTCCCGCATCTCCTGCCCGGCTGCAGTCGCCCCGCCGTGGTCGATCTTGCGTCGCGCCATCATGCCCCTCTGCTGCCTTCGAAAATTCCGCGATGGAGAGGGCATCCGTGCCGCCTCCATCTCTTTGATCGGGAACAACATCCGTCGTCGTCCCCTTGCACTAGTGGGAGGACCGGAGGTCGCATGACTGAGTCCCCACGACAGGCCGAGGCGATCCACGCCTGGCTGCGCATCTATCTGCTCAACTGGCAGGAGGGCCATCGGCCTTCGGTGCTGGAGGTGGGATGGATCGCCCGCGCCATGCGGATCGCGCGCGACGGCGGCAGCCTGGACCGGATCCACGACTGCATCCTGGCCGCGATCACGCGCCGAGCCTCGGCGGAGCCGCCCGAGCCCTATGGGCTGGAGCAGTTCCGCCGGGACTTCGCCGCCTTCCGCGAGGCCCATTTCAGCGGCCCGGCGGCAGCGCGGATCTAAGAGACGGTTTGGAAATGCGCTGGCGTGAGTCGGATGGCGGTGGTTTCGAGAACCGGAGCGCAGCGGACGTTTGGGTCCGTGAGCACCGGAAACGGAGAAACCGCCGTCAGACGGCCGCGCCAGTAGCATTTCCAAACGGTCTCTGAGCGGGTCGCCTCCGCTCACCAGAGGGCCATCATCGCCGTGGCACAGCCGGTCGGCGACCACCGGGCCGGCGGGCCGATCCGGACCACCGGACCGGATGGCTCGGGATGCTCGTGCCTGGCGAATTCGCGGCGCCGCACCGCCGCGTCGTAGCTGGCGGCGCTGTCCTTGGTCGGCCGCGGCCAGCCCGCCTGCGCCATCCGCAGGCGGCCCCTTGCCAGGGCCAGGGCCAGTGCCCGTGTCGCGCTGGGCCCGGCCCGGCGCGGCACCGTGCGCTGGCCGGTGGCGGCGATCTCGAAGACGCGCCGGCGGCGGCCGATGACGGTGATCAGGCCGGCCCGCCGCAGCCGGCGCAGCTCGTAGCTGATCAGGCCGGGATTGCTGCCGATCCGGTGGCCGGCGGCCTGCAGCGTAGCCGTCAGCTCGGCCGTCGAGGGCGTCACCGCCCCCTCCTCCGCCATGGCGGCGATGACGGCGAACAGCGTCCGGCTGCGGTCGCTGAGCCGGGTTTCGCCGCCCATCAGGCGCCCGTCCCCGGCGCCGGCGCTGCCGCCGGGTCGACCAGGGCGAAGGCCGACCCGGTCGCCAGCACGCAGGCGGTGCCGCCGGCCTGGATGCCGAGCACGGTGGCCGTGGTGCCGTCGGCCGAGGCCAGGATCTCGATGACGAAGCCGCGGTCGGACAGCATCCGCGCCACCGGGGCCTCGTGGTAGCGCTCGTTCAGCGCCGCGGCGACGATCTCGTAAGGGGCACAGGGGCTCTCCTCCTGGGCGGCGGCCGGGGCCGCCGGGACAGCGGTCAAAGCAAGGGCGAGGCCGGCCGCCGGGCCGGCGAGCGCGGATGCGAAGGACATGATCGAACTCCGAAAGGAAGGGCGGTCATCCGGGCCGCCACGGTCCGTGCGGAAGGGAGGGTCAGCCGGCGCTGCTGAGCCGCAGCGGCACCAGCCTCAGGCCCAGCAGCGTCGCCGGGGCGAGGGCCGCGGAATTATCTCGGTCGGCCTTCGGGTGGCATGAAATGGGACCAAAGCCATAGGATGAAAATTCCCCATTATGGGGAATTAGTCAAGCTGATATTTCCCGAAATGGGGAATGACAAACCCGATCCGATCTTCCAGAATGCCCAGAATGGGGAACGGACTGAAACGGCTGCGCCAGGCCCGGGGCTGGACGCATGAACAGGCGGCGGAGGCCATGGGCATCTCGCGCGGCCAGCTGATCAAGCTCGAGCGCGGCGAGCGGCGGCTGACCGCCGACTACATCCGGCTGGCGGCCGAGGCCTTCGGCGCCAGCGAGCTGGAGGTGCTGGGCACGCCCCGCGCCGTGCGGCTGGTCGGCAAGGTCGGCGCCGGGGCCGAGGTGCATCTGTTCGACGGCGACGCGTCGTCGGAGCGGATCGACGAGGTCGAGGCCCCGCCCGGCGCCGACGACATGACCGTGGCGGTGATCGTCGAGGGCGATTCCATGTTCCCGCGCTATATGGAGCGCGAGACCATCTATTACCGCCGCGCCGATGCCACCGGCGATCCGGCCGGCCTGATCGGCCGCGAGGTCGTGGTCCGCCTCGCCGACGGCCGCACCTTCGTCAAGGTGCTGCGCCGCGGCTCCAGCCCCGGCTACTTCACCCTCGACAGCTACAACGCCCCGCCGATGGAGGATGTGGTGGTCGAATGGGTGGTGCCGGTGAAATGGGTCAGGCGGGACTGACCGGCCACCCGTCCCGGCCCCCTCCGCCGGGGCGGACCGCCCTGAGCGGGACGCTCGTCCTCGCGGCCGGCGGCTTCGTGCTCTGACGAGGGAGAAGGGTGGCGACCCCGGCTGGACTCGAACCAGCGACCGTCCGCTTAGAAGGCGGGTGCTCTATCCGGCTGAGCTACGGGGCCGTATCCGCTCAGCGCGGCCGCGGGCGGAAATTGTCGGCATAGTTGCGCGGCACCACCCGGCGCTCGTGCTCCGGCAGCACGGAATAGGCGATGCTCTTGCGCTCGGCGAAGGCGATCGCCTCCTCCTTGCTCGGGAAGGTCAGCTGCACCTGGTTCAGCGTGTCGCCCGAGGCGACCCAGCCCATCAGCGGCTCCGGCCGGCGCGGCGTCGCGGGCTCGTATTCCAGGACCCAGTCATGGACCTTGCCCCGGCCGCTCTGCATCGCGGATTTGGAACGACGATAGATGCGCGCCTGCATGGCTCGGCCGATTCTCCAGTGTTCTGCCGGGCTGGTCGGGGCGGAGAGATTCGAACTCCCGACATCCTGCTCCCAAAGCAGGCGCGCTACCAGACTGCGCTACGCCCCGTCGGCCCGAACGCCGCAGGTTTCCTAGAGGTTTTGCAGTGGGTTGGCAAGGAGCTTCTGCCGGGCCGAAGAGAACGAAACAGCACCAGCCCAAGGGCTCCGATGCAAGGAGTCCCGACATAGTCCCGACCGGAGGTCCACTTTTGTTCTCATAATCCCTTCAATCGGGCTCCCAGACGGATCCTAGTCCGGCCCGATATGGGTCGCCGACAGCCGAACGCCGATTTCTGCGGTACAGGCGTTGGTGGGCAGATCAACCCAGGCGGGTATACCGACTCGGATCTTGCAGACGGCATCTTACGATTGCCCCGCCCCTGCCCTTCAGGCTCTATCAGCAACTCAGCTTCAAATCGGTAGAGTCGAGATGTGGCGCGGTGGCTTTAGGTTCGAACATATCTGTTCCCGCCTCTTTCGTCTGGCGGAGCCTCACTGGTTCGACCATGGCTCCGTTTCCACATCCCGCTCATCGAACCGGACATGCAGATCTCCCGCATCCGGCTCTCGGACAAGACTCACGCCTTCGCCCACGGCACGTCGTGCCCAAGCCTGTTCAGACGCACGAGCCCGTAATGCCCGTAGAGGTGCGAGAGTGGATAACTCCCACGCCTTTGCCGTCTGGACTTGTGCTTGGCGCGCAACCACCGGCGCAACCGCACCGCAGTGTAGCTGTCGAGCGCCCGATACGCCTTGCTGACGGCGCCTATTTGGAAGTAGTTCGCCCAGCCGCGTAGCGTGCGGTTCAACTGCCCGACCAGCGTTGTGGTCTCTTGCCACGTCCCCGCCCGGTCAGTGAGCGCGTGGATCTTCTCCACAGCGCTCTTGATGCTCTTCTTGGATGGCCGGTGCCCCAGGTACGCCTGGCCGGTCCTCGCCGAATACATCCGTCCGAACGTGTAGCCCAGGAAGTCGAACTCCTCTTCCGGAACCTTGCAGATTCGTGTCTTCTCCTCGTTCACCGTCAGCTTCAGCTTGCTCATGATCTCGCGCAGTCGTCGCAGAGCCTCCTCAGCTTTGCCCTTTTTGCACAGGATCACGAGGTCGTCGGCATAGGTCACGATGCGCGTTCCGAGGCTGCGTTCCAGCCCGAGCTTCTTCCACCCCAGCACGAACCGGCGCATGTAGATGTTCGCCAGCAGCGGTGAGATGGGAGAGCCTTGCGGGATGCCCCGCCGGCTGTCCCGGGCTTCGGTCGTACGCTTCCTCCGTCCTCGATCGTCGGTTTCTTCCACCGGGCAGTCCAGCCACATCCTGACCAGGCACAGCACGCGTCGATCGACGATCCGGCGTGACACACACTTCATCAGTTCGGCATGGGGAATGCTCCCGAAGTAGTCCGCGAGGTCGGCATCAACGACTTCCGGGTGGCCATGGAACAGTTGCCGGTCCACTTCGACCACCGCCTGCTGGGCATTCCGCCCGGCACGGTAGGCGTATTGTTCCGGTGGCAGGTCTGCCTCGAAGATCGGTTCCAGCACCAGCATCGCTGCCGTCATGCAGACCCGATCCCGCACCGTCGAGATGCCCAACGGCCTCAGCTTGCCGTTGGCCTTCGGGATATACACTCTTCTGATCGGATCAGGGCGGTAGCTCTCCTCCCTGAGCGCAAGCGCCAGTTTGCCAAGCCATCGCTCGACGCCATACGCCTCGATGTCCGCGAAGTCCTGGCCGTCCACTCCCGGTGCGCCCTTGTTCGAGCGGCACTGGGCGTAGGCCTGCGCCAGGATGTCCCCGCGGCCGATCTTGTCGTGCAGCGCGTAAAAGCGATAACCCGCTTCTGCCTTCGCTTTCGCGTGTAACGCCGTCTGCAGCTTCTGGACACTCTTCGGAGTTGATAGGTCGCCCAATCTCCGGCCCCTCACCGCGTCTTGCGTCCGTCTTGAACTGAGGCCCCTTCCCTCCGCCGGCATTACCCGGCCTCACCGGTACTACGGGCCTCTCCGCCACCCCAGCGCGCCCGGCTCTCCCTCACGGGCCTCCGGTTGATCATCCCTGATCACGCTCTGGGGCTTCCCGTGTTGCGTGCGCTTTCCTTGTGTACATGCTGCCGCCACTACCCCGGTGCAGCAGTTGGGCGTCGTCTCGCTCTTCCACCCAACCATATCAGCCTTCCCCGATGTCCCTGTCGGGTCGGCCTGCACGTCGGTCTTTTCGAGGCTTGCTCGGCGTTCACTCACGTTGCGGCCTGCACACTCGCACGGTCACCAAGTCGTGACCGCTCTATCCAGAGGCTTC
>NZ_JASATH010000199.1:0-14768 GCF_038440215.1 Inquilinus sp. OTU3971
CCCGCGCGGCGCCCCCCCCCCCACACCCCTCCCCCTGCCCCCCTCCCGCAAGGGGAGGGGGGACTTAAGAGAGGATGTGAATCCAGTCAGGGGAGCGAGAGGAGTCTGGCGCGATCCGGCCGGATCACTCCTCGCGATGATGGTCCTTGGCGTCGACGTCGATCGGCACGCCCGGCAGCAGCTTGGCGGTGCGGATCGCCAGGGCCGATTTGACGTGGTTGACGTTCGGCGCCGAGGTCAGCTGGGTGGTCAGGAAACGCTGGTAGCTGTCCCAGTCCTCGGCCACGATCTTCAGCAGGAAATCGGTCTCGCCGGCCAGCATGTGGCATTCGCGGACCAGCGGCCAGCTGCCGACCAGCTCCTCGAACTTGCGCAGATCGGCCTCGGCCTGGCTGGTCAGCCCGACCTGGGCGAAGACGGTGACGCCGAAGCCCAGCGCCTCGGGGTTGATGTCGGCGTGGTAACCGCGGATGTAATGCGCCTCCTCCAGCGCCCGGACGCGGCGCAGGCAGGGCGGGGCGGAGATGCCGGCGCGTCGCGCCAGCTCGACATTCGTCATGCGGCCGTCGTCCTGGAGGTCGCGGAGGATGCGGCGGTCGATGCGGTCGAGCTTCACACGGCGCATGGGTTCTCTCATGAAAGGACTTCCGTGATTACGCGCAAGGATATTGCCGGACTTTCGCCGGGCGCAAGCGCAATCCTGTTTCGCGGGGAGGGTTTGGCAGGATGAGCGCGGCGCCGCGCGCGGGGACGAGCAGCATCGGCTCCCTGCGGGTGTGGGTGGTGTCGGATGGCCGCCCGGCGAATGAGAACCAGTGCCTGGGCCTGGCGGAGGCGCTCGGCATCGTCCCGGAGGTCATCCGACTCGGCGCTCGCCAAGGCTGGCATCGGCTTCTCGATCCCGTTCGGCCCGCCGCCGGCTTCGGGCTGGACGGGCCGCCCTGGCCCGACCTGCTGATCGCAGCCGGCCGGCAGAGCGTGTATCCCGCCCTTGCGGTGAAGCGGGCCAGCGGTCATCGGACGCGCCTTGTGCAAATATTTCGTCCCGGCGTCAACCCGCGACGGTTCGATCTGATCGTGACGCCCCGGCACGACGGACTGAAAGCACCCAATGTCTGCGCCACCAGCGGCGCGCTGAACCTCGTCACCCCGGCCCGCCTCGCCGCGGCCGCGGCCGAATGGGAGCCGGTGCTGGGCGGCCTGCCGCGACCACGCGCCGCGGTGCTGATCGGCGGCAGCAGCAAGTCGGTGGCGGTGCCGGAGGGCGCGGTCGCGCGACTCGCCGGCCAGCTGGCCGATCTGGCGCGCAGCGGAGTCGGGCTGATGGTCACCACCAGCCGGCGCACGCCGGAGGGCGAGGCCACGGCGCTGCGCCAAGCGCTGGCGGGGCTGCCGGCCTGGATCTGGCACGGCACCGGCGCGAACCCCTATTTCGGCTTCCTGGCGCTGGCCGATGCCGTGATCGTCACCAATGACAGCATCAACATGACCTCGGAGGCGGCGACCACCGGCAAGCCGGTGCATGTCGTGAACTGGGCCGGGCTGGCGCCGAAGCACCGCCGTTTCCACGACGCGCTGGCGGCCGCCGGGATCACCCGCCCCTTCGCCGGCCGTCTGGAGCAGTGGGCCTATACGCCGCTCGACGACACCGCCCGGGCGGCAGAGCGGGTGCGGGCGCTGTTCGACCAGGCCTGACCGCTGCGCTTGCAGCGCTGGTCCGCGTCGCCTTGCCCCGGCCGCCGCCGGTGGCTATCTATCGGTGACAGTTCCCCTCGAGCGGATTGTCGCCCCATGCCGGCCACCCATCGCACCAAAGTCCTGATCATCGGTTCCGGCCCGGCCGGCTACACCGCCGCGATCTATGCCGCGCGCGCCAATCTGGAGCCGATCCTGGTGCAGGGGCTGCAGCCCGGCGGGCAGCTGACCATCACCACCGATGTCGAGAACTATCCCGGCTTCGCCGACGTGGTCCAGGGCCCCTGGCTGATGGAGCAGATGGAGGCCCAGGCCCGGCATTGCGGCACCCGGCTGGAGTTCGACCTGATCACCGAGGTCGACTTCTCGCGCCGGCCCTTCGTCTGCACCGCCGATTCCGGCACGGTCTACGAGGCCGATTCGGTGATCATCGCCACCGGCGCCCAGGCGCGCTGGATGGGCCTGCCGAGCGAGCAGCATTTCCAGGGCCGCGGCGTCTCCGCCTGCGCCACCTGCGACGGCTTCTTCTTCCGCGGCAAGGAGGTGGCGGTGATCGGCGGCGGCAACTCCGCGGTCGAGGAGGCGCTGTACCTGACCAACCACGCCACCAAGGTGACGCTGGTGCACCGCCGCGACCAGCTGCGCGCCGAGCGCATCCTGCAGGACCGGCTGTTCGCCCATCCCAAGATCGAGGTGGTGTGGAACCACACGGTCGAGGAGATCGTCGGCGGTGGCACGCCGGAGACGGTGACCGGCGCCCGGCTGCGCGACACCAAGACCGGGGCCGAGACGGTGCTGCCGGCCGACGGCGTCTTCGTCGCCATCGGCCACGACCCGGCGACCGCGGTGTTCAAGGGCCATGTCCGCATGGATGCCGACGGCTACATCCTGACCGCGCCGGATTCGACCGCGACCGACATCCCCGGCGTGTTCGCCGCCGGCGACGTCAAGGACCGGGTCTACCGCCAGGCGGTGACCGCGGCCGGGATGGGCTGCATGGCGGCGCTGGAGGCCGAGCGCTTCCTGTCCGAGCATGCCGGCACCGGCCATCTGGCGCGAATCGCCGATCGCGACACCCGCCCGGTCGCCGAGCCCGCCGCGGCCGCGGGCTGACCCGCCCGTTCGGGCAGATCGCGACGCCGCCTTTGATAAGGGCGATGACGATAGGGGGGACATCCCCCCTATCGGTGAAATCCGGATGAAATAGTGTTCCCGATCGGCCCAAGCTTTGCTTGCGTTGGGTCGATGGTGCCCCTCATAGTGTATATAGTGTGATTCGCAGGCGCGACGCCGAGCGCTGGTATATCGACCATCCCGCCCTTGTCGCCCGCGCAAGAAACGAACGGGTGCCGGAGAATGGACTGGGACAAGCTGCGCGTTTTCCACGCCGTCGCTGACGCGGGCAGCTTTACCCATGCGGGCGAGAAGCTGAACCTCAGCCAGTCGGCGGTCAGCCGCCAGATCAGCGCCCTGGAGGAGAGCCTCAAGGTTCCGCTGTTCCACCGCCATGCCCGCGGCCTGATCCTGACCGAGCAGGGCGAGCTGCTGTTCCGCACCGCGCGCGAGGTCTTCGCCAAGCTGTCGATGACCGAGGCGCAGCTGAGCGAGAGCAAGGACCACGCCCGCGGCCCCTTGAAGATCACCACCACCGTCGCCTTCGGCTCGACCTGGCTGACGCCGCGGGTGCGCGAGTTCCTGACCGCCTATCCGGACATCGACCTGACCGTCCTGATCGACGACGAAGAGCTGGACCTGGGCATGCGCGAGGCCGATGTGGCGATCCGCATGACCCCGCCGCGCCAGCCGGACCTGATCCAGCGCCACCTGATGACGGTGAAGATCCACATCTTCGGGTCGGTCGACTATCTCAAGCGCAACGGCATCCCGCAGACGCTGGACGACCTGAACAAGCATTCGATCATCATCTATGGCGAGGATGCGCGTGGGCCGATCGCCGACATCAACTGGCTGGCCCATGTCGGCAGCCCGCCGCCGGGCGGCCGCAAGATCGCGCTCCGGGTCAACAACCAGTACGCCATCTACCGCGCGGTGCGCAGCGGCCTCGGCCTCGCCGCCCTGCCCGACTTCATGGTCGACCCAACCTTGAACGTGGTGCGGGTGCTGCCCGAGGTGACCGGCCCGACCACCGAGGCCTATTTCGTCTATGCCGAGGAGCTGCGCCACTCCAAGCGCATCTCGGTGTTCCGCGACTTCCTCGTCCGCAAGGTGGCCGAGAGCAAGTTCTGACGCCTCCGGCCGGGCTTGCGCCACCAACCATCGTCATGATGGCGAGCCCCGAAGGGGCGTGGCCATCCAGCGGCACGATCCCAGGATGGCCACGGTGCTGCGCGCCTCGCCACGACGGTGTGGGGAACGCGCGACGGCACTCGCGGCCGTGCCGGAAAATGGCATCACCAGGAGCGCACGCCTCGCTTGTAGGACCTTTCGCCCGCATTTCCAGGCCTTGAACCTGAGAAAAAGACGACAAATGTCTGAAATCTGTGCAAAAGCACCTGGAAAAGTGGCGGATTTCCTAGGGTCTGCATGCCTCACGGCGAGCTATGCAATGCGCGCATAAAAGCATTGGTAGAAACTGGTTACCATTCGCTCACAGAATGCCTATCTTAAGAGCGTTCGTGCTGCAGCGCAGCAGAACAAGGGTCCGGCACTGCCGGCTCCTTGCGTCTCCCAGACGTGAAGCCTCCCTGTTTGACTCGGGCCGGAACGCGTTTCCGGCCCTTTTTTTGTGCAGAATCCGGGGCGCGGCCACAGGACCACGGTCCGGCTGCGGCCGATGCCATGATCCCATTGCATAAAGGGGGTGGCGTCCCCCCTGCCGAGACCGCCCGCGCCGGTCAGGTGAACAGGCGCTCGCTGTTCTCCAGCCCCTTATAGAGGTCGGCGACATATTCGCCGTAGCCGTTGTACAGCAGGGTCGGCACCCGCTCGCCGGTGCCCAGCACCCGCTCCATCGCCTGGCTCCAGCGCGGATGCGGCACCTCCGGGTTCACATTGGCCCAGAAGCCGTACTCGCTGCTCTGCAGCTGCTCCCAGAAGCTGACCGGCCGCTCGTCGGTGAAGCCGATGCGGACGATGCTCTTGATCGACTTGAAGCCGTATTTCCACGGCGTCACCAGCCGCAGTGGGGCGCCGTTCTGGCGCGGCACCGGCTTGCCGTACAGGCCGGTGACCATGAAGGCGAGGTCGTTGGTCGCCTCGGCCATGGTCAGGCCCTCGACATAGGGCCAGGGGTAGAAGACCTGGCCGAAGCCGGGCGCCTCGTCGTTCTGGAATGTCTGCATGCGCACATATTTCGCCGAGGACAGCGGCTTGGCGTAGTCGACCAGCGCCTTCAGCGGGAAGCCGGTCCAGGGCACCGCCATCGACCAGGCCTCGACGCAGCGGTGGCGGTACAGCCGCTCCTCCAGCGGCATGGCGCGGATCAGGGTGTCGATGTCGACCTCCCGCTCCTGCTCGACCATGCCCTCGAACTTGACGGTCCAGGGGCGGATCTTCAGCTCCTGTGCCGCCTCCCAGATGTCCTTGTCGGAGCCGTATTCGTAGAAGTTGTTGTAGGTGGTGACGTCCTGCTCGGGCGTCAGCGGCCGGTCGAGCGCATAGCGATCGTTGCGCTTGGCGGGATAGAGGCCGGCGGTCGGGTCCGGGTCGGCGGCGCGGGCCGGGCGAAGCTCAAGCGCCGCGCCGGCGGTGGCCAGGAGGCCGGCGCCGAGGCCCATCGCCTGCAGCAGTCGCCGGCGGTCGAGATATACCGATTCCGGCGTCGCCCGGCTTTCGGGGATCCGCCACCCCGGATTGCGCTTGATCAGCATCGGCCTGTCCTCCTTGACCCGAACCATCCGACCGCGATGCGGTCTCACCCGTAGTTCGCAGCCAGGCAGGCCGACGTTACCGCGACGTCGCGGCGCGGGCCAGCGGCGCCGGGACGCATCCCGGCGCCGGTCCCGCGAGGAGCAGCCTCAGCGCAGCGCGGCGCAGGCGCGCTGGATGCGCTCGCCGGCGTCCTGCAGCGCCTCGGTGGCCGTCGCGTAGGAGATGCGGAAGAACGGCGCCAGGCCGAAGGCCGAGCCCTGCACCACCGCCACGCCCTCGGCCTCGAGCAGATAGGTGACGAAATCCTCGTCGGTCTCGATCACCTTGCCGTCCGGGGTCTTCTTGCCGAGGGTGCCGGCGCAGGACGGGAAGACGTAGAAGGCACCTTCCGGCCGGTGACAGGTCAGCCCGGCCGACTGGTTCAGCATCGACACGATCAGGTCGCGGCGCTGCTGGAACACCACGTTGTGGCGCGGGATGAAATCCTGCGGGCCGTTCAGCGCCTCGACCGCCGCGGCCTGGCTGATCGAGGACGGGTTCGAGGTCGACTGGCTCTGCACCTTGGCGATGGCCTTGATCAGGTCCGGCCGGCCGGCGGCGTAGCCGATGCGCCAGCCGGTCATGCAATAGGCCTTGGACACGCCGTTCAGCGTCAGGGTGCGGTCGTACAGCTTCGGCTCGACCTGGGCCGGGGTGACGAATTTGAAGTCGTCATAGACCAGGTGCTCGTACATGTCGTCGGTCAGGACATGCACATGCGGGTGGCGCAGCAGCACGTCGGTCAGCGCCTTCATCTCGGCGAAGCTGTAGGCGGCGCCGGTCGGGTTCGACGGCGAGTTCAGGATCAGCCACTTGGTCTTCGGCGTGATCGCGGCCTCGAGATCGGCCGGCTGCAGCTTGAAGCCCTGCTCCGCCGGGCAGACCACCGGCACCGGCGTGCCGCCGCACAGCAGCACCATGTCGGGGTAGCTGACCCAGTAGGGCGCCGGGATCACCACCTCGTCGCCCGGGTCCAGCGTGGCCAAGAGGGCGTTGTACAGCACCTGCTTGCCGCCGGTGCCGACGGTGACCTGGCTGGTCTCGTATCTGAGGCCGTTCTCGCGCAGGAACTTGGCGGCGATGGCCTTCTTCAGCTCCGGCGTGCCGTCGACCGCGGTGTATTTGGTCTTGCCGGCCTGGATCGCGGCGATCGCCGCCTGCTTGATGTTGTCCGGCGTGTCGAAATCCGGCTCGCCGGCGCCGAGGCCGATGACGTCGCGGCCGGCGGCCTTCAGCTCGGCCGCCTTGGTGGTGACGGCGATGGTCGGCGACGGCTTGACGCGGGCGAGCGAGGCGGCGAGGAAGGCCATGGTTCCGGATCCCGGGAAAGTGGAGGCGGGCGACGGTAGCGCCGCCCGCCGTCTGCCGACAAGCCGAAAGCCCTGCGAAAATTCGGCACCGCGCCCGCGCCGGGCGCGGAGGGCAGTTCCCTCCGTGGCATCGAAGGCTACGGCGGTCTACACTTACCTGATGGAGAATTCGCTACCGCCGCCAGCCGATGATCCCGATACGGCTGCCCTGCGCGCCGCCGTCGCGGAGGCCAGAGCCCAGCTCGATGCCGGCTATTACATCCCGCATGAGGAGATGCGGCGTTGGCTGCTCTCGTGGGGCACGGACAACGAGCTGCCTCCGCCCAGCGTTCAAAGACGGCAAACTCGATAGCCGCTGCGCGAACCGGGGGCGGAGTCTCCATCCAGAACCGAACCAACAACCGTCATGGCGAGCCCCGAAGGGGCGTGGCCATCCAGCGGCACCCGCCTCCTGGATGGCCACGTCGCTGCGCTCCTCGCCATGACGAGAAGGGCAGCTCTTGGCAAAACCCCTACCCCTTCACCGCGCCCTGGGTCAGGCCGGCGATGAGCTGGCGGGAGAAGAAGGCGTAGAGGATCAGCACCGGGATGATCGCCAGCGTCAGCGAGGCCAGCACCGCGTTCCAGTCGGTGACGTACTGGCCGACGAATTGCTGCACGCCGAGGGTGATGGTGCGGGTGCCGTCGCCCGGCGCCAGGATCAGCGGGAACCACAGGTCGTTCCAGATCGGCACCATGGTGAAGACCGCCACCGTGGCCAGCGCCGGCCGCACCAGCGGCAGGATGATGCGGTAGAAGATGCGGTATTCGCCGACCCCATCGCAGCGCGCGGAATCCTTCAGCTCCTTCGGGATCTGGCGCATGAACTCCGACAGGATGAAGATCGACAGCGGCAGCCCCATCGCGGTGTAGACCAGGATCAGCGCCGCCAGCGTGTTGATCAGGTCGAGCGACACGATCAGGCGCAGGATCGAGACGGTGCCGAGCCGGATCGGAATCATGATGCCGACGGCGAGGTACAGCGCCAGCACGGCGTTGCCCTTGAAGCTGTATTCCGACAGCGCCCAGGCGGCCATGGCGCCGAGGAACACGACCAGGAACAGGGTCGCCAGCGTCACCGTCAGGCTGTTGCCGAAATACAGGCCGAAATCGGACCGGGTCAGCACCGTGTCGAAGCCGATCAGGCTGAAGGTGTCCGATGTCGGCGGCATCAGCGGCGCGCTGAAGATCGCTTTGCGCGACTTGAACGCGTTGAACAGCACCAGGACGATCGGGAACAGCGCGATCACGGTGTAGACCAGCAGCACCGCGTGGACGGCGGCGGCCGAGAGGCGGGGGGAACGGTTGGCCATCGGTCAGAGCTCGTAGCGCTGCAGCCGGCGCTGGACCACGTAGAAATAGGTCATCACGCCGGTCAGGATGATCAGGAACATCACCGTCGCCACCGCGGCGCCCATGGTCGGATCGCCCAGCTGCAGCTGGAAGCCGAAGAAGGTGCGGTAGAAGAAGGTGCCGAGGATGTCGGTCGCGAAGTTCGGCCCGGCCAGCGCCCCCTGGGAGACGTAGATCAGGTCGAAGGCGTTGAAGTTGCCGACGAAGGTCAGGATCGAGACCATGCCGATGGTCGGCCAGATCAGCGGCAGCTTGATGCGCCAGAAGATCGTCATCTGCCCGGCGCCGTCGACCCGCGCCGCCTCGGTCAGGCTTTCCGGGATGTTGAGCAGCGCGGCATAGGTCAGGAGCAGCGGCATGCCGACCCATTGCCAGACCGAGACCAGGGCCAGGGTGATCAGCGCGCTGTTCTCCTGCCCCAGCCAGGGCGCGAACAGCGAGCCGAGGCCGACCGTGCCCAGCATCGACTTGGCGACGCCCCAAGTCGGCGACAGGATCAGCTTCCAGATGAAGCCGATGATCACCACCGACAGCAGCGTCGGAGTGAACATCAGGGTGCGGTAGGTGTTGGTGAAGCGCAGCTTGGGCAGGGCCAGCAGCGCCGCCAGGCCGATCGCGATCGGATTCTGCACCAGCATGTGCACGGCGAAGAACAGGACGTTGTTGCCCAGCGCGTTCCAGAACCGGTCGGCCCATTGCGGGTCGAAGAACAGCGCCGCGTAGTTGGCCAGCCCGACGAAGCTCTCCACCCCCGCATCGTCCCGTGTGAACAGGCTGAGCCGCAGGCTGTCGAGCAGCGGGTAGACCATGAAAACGGTGTAGATCAGCGTCGCCGGCGCCAGGAAGACGACTATGTGCCAGGGGAAGCGGCCGCGGCGGCCGGCGATCTGGGCGCGAGGGAGGACGACGGTCTGGGTGCTGGCCATGCGAACAGCCTATGAGTACGGGCGGCTGGAAACGAGGCACGGGAACGCGCGGTCCGGACTGGCCGGGCCCGCGCGTCCCGCGCCGGGGATCAGATCACTTGGCGGCCGGCTTGTACCAGGAGTCGAGACCCTTCTGGATGCTGTCCGCCGCCTGCTGCGCCGTCATGGTGCCGTTCAGCACCTGGGCCGAGACGTTCCACAGCTCATTCTCCAGGTTCGGCGTGCCGCGCCCCAGGATCTGGTACGAGTTGCGGATGGTGGATTCGCAGGTCTTGCGCCAGCTCAGGAACTCAGCCGCCACCGGGTCCTTGATCGTCACCGGGTGGTTCGACAGCGTGTAGAAACCCGGCAGCGTGTTCGAGTAGATGTCGGCGAATTCCGGCGTCGCCAGCCACTCCAGGAAGGCCTTGGCGGCCTCCGGATTCTTGGACTTGGGGTTCAGGCCGAGGGCGATGTCGGTGTGGTCGCTGATGTAGCATTTGTCGCCCGCCTTCTCGACCGGCGGCGGGAAGGCGCCCATCTTGAAATCGGCCTGGGCGTTGAAGGCGGCGATGTCCCAGGACCCGGCCGGGTAGATCGCGGCGCGGCCGAGGGTGAACAGGTTCTGGCTGTCCGGATAGGCCTGCGCCTCATAGCCCTCCGGCAGGTACGGCTTCCACTTCGCCAGCTCCTCGAAGGCCTCGACATAGGGCTTGTCGGTGAACTTCTGGGTGCCGGCGATCAGCGCCTTGCGGCCCTCCTCGCCCTTCCACAGGTTCGGACCGATGTTCTGGAAGCCCATGGTCGCGGCCTCCCACTGGTCCTTGGTGCCGATGTCGAGCGGCGCGACCTCGCCCTTGGCCTTGATCTTGTCGAGCAGGGCGTAGAACTCGGCCTCGGTCTTCGGCGGGGTCAGGCCCTCGGCGGCGAAGATGTCCTTGTTGTACAGGAAGCCGTGGATCACCGAGGCCATCGGCACGCAGAACAGCGTCTTGCCGTCATCGGTGATCCAGGCGCTCTTGGCCACGTCGGAGAAGGTGTCCATGCCCTTCAGGTCGGTGACCGGGGCGAGGTAGCCCTTCTGGAACAACGCCAGCGAAGGGTCGAACGGCCGGCAGCTGATCAGGTCGCCGGCGGTGCCGCCCTCGAGCTTGGCGTTCAGGGCCGCGTTGTATTCGGTCGGCGCCGTGGGCGAGAACACCACCTTGATCCCCGGATGGGTCTTCTCGAAGGCCGGGATGATGGTGTCCTGCCACACCTTCAGGTCGTCGTTGCGCCAGCTCTCGATGGTCAGGGTCGCGTCGGCAGCCAGGGCCTGGCCGGCGAGGGCGACGAACGCCGCCCCGGCCAGGAACGCCCCGCGCAGGAATGAATGGGACATGTGCAATTGCCTCCTCTGTTCGGCGTTTCGCCGTTGCTCGCGGGCGGCGGCCCGCCCGCTGTCTCTCTAGGAACTTGGCTTCGCCGCCAGGGCGCGACGGAGATCGCCACCGGCGGCATCCAGGCGGCGGCGCCCATCCTCGGCGCTGTCGCCCAGCGCCACCAGGGCGGCCAGCTTGACGTTCTGCCCCGCCGCATCCAGCGCCGACCGCGCCGCCGCCTCGTCGACCGGCACGATGGCGCGCAGCATGCGCACCGAGCGGTCGTTCAGCTTGGCGTTGGTCGGCTGCATGTCGACCATCAGCCCGTCATAGACATGGCCGAGCCGGGTCATCACCAGGGTCGAGAACAGGTTGAGCGCCACCTTCTGCGCCGTGCCGGCCTTGAGCCGGGTCGAGCCGGCGATCGGCTCCTCCCCCGTCGCCAGCAGCACGGCATGGGCGGCATCGCCGAAGATCGGCGCCCCGGGATTCGAGGCCACGGCCACGGTCAGGGCGCCGGCGCGGGCGGCCTCCTGCAGCACGGCGCGGGTGTAGGGGGTGCCGCCGCTGGCGGCGATGCCGATCACCACGTCGTCGGGGCCGAGGCGCAGCGCCGCGGCTTCGGCCCGGCCGGCATCGGCGTCGTCCTCGGCGTTCTCCACCGGCCGGCTCAGCGCCGTGGCGCCGCCGGCGATCAGATAGGCCAGCCGGTCCTGCGGATGGCCGAAGGTCGGGAACAGCTCCGACCCGTCCTGGGCCGCGACCCGGCCGGAGGTGCCGGCGCCGGCATAGACCAGGCGGCCGCCGCGGCGCAGCCGGGGCACCGCCTCGGCGGCGGCGGCGACCAGGGCCGGCAGGGCCGGCCGCACCGAGGCCACGGCGGCGAGCTGGGATTCGAGCAGCGCGTCGAGGATCTCCGCATCCTCCCAGGCGTCGATGCCCCTGAAGCGGCGTGATGCGGTCTCGGTTCCCATGCGTCTCGATCGCCGGCGTGGATGAGTGGTCTAGACCACTCTCTCAGAGTTGACCGCGCAGCGCAAGGCGATCGTGGAGACCGGCCCGGAGGGCCGCCGCGGCCTACCAGCTGAAGGAGAATCCGGCGGTGAACTTGACGCCCGGCTGGTCGCTGCCGAGGTCGACCAGCGCGGCGCTGGCCTTGAGCGGGCCGAACAGCGTCTGCTCGGCGCCGACGCTGCCGGTCAGGCGCCGGTCGGTGCTGGAAACCTGACCGCCGAGCAGCAGTGCGGTGCTGTGCCAGGGCAACTCCAGCCGGGTGTTGCGGTCGATCTCCCAGCTGGTGACCGGCGCCTCGGGGCCGAGCAGCCCGCCGCGGGTCACGGCGTAGCGGTCCTCGAACGATCCGGACAGACCGATGAACGACCAGGCGCGCGACAGCACCGCCGCCAGCTGCCCGGTGCCTTCGCCGGCCTGCGGGTCGAAGCTGGCCTCGACCCGGGCCGACTGCCAGAACGGCACGAACCAGGGCAGGTCGGTCAGGCCGAGGCTGGCCTGCGCCTTGCCGGTGGCGGCGCGCTGCGCCATATCCGTCCGGTCCCAGCGCTGGGCGAAGCCGGGATAGGGATCGGCCGGGATGTCGAAGGTGACGCCGGTCATGGCGACGAAGCCGGGGGCCTGCGACTGCAGCGCCGCGCCGACCGAGCCGGCGCCCTCGAGGTCGCGCTGGCCGGTGACCGTGGAGATGCCGGGATCGAAGCCGACATAGGCGCCTGACGCGTCCAGCCCCGGGTTCAGCCGGTTCGGTCGCGGAACCGGGATGGGATCGGCGGGAATGTCGAAGGTGACGCCGGCCTCGGCGAGGAAGCCCGGCATCGGCGGCAGCGGTGCCGGTGCGGCGCCGTAGTCCCGGTCGGACCACGCCTGGGCAGCCGGCATCGCCGCCGACTGCAGCGCGGCAGCGGCGGCGAAAGTCAGCCAAAAGGTGTGGCAGGTCCGCGGCATCGGCGGGCTGTCTCTCCGGGGACTGGTCGCTTTCCACCGAACCTAGTCATCCAGCCGCGCCTGCCAACCCCTTGAATTGTGACAATTCCGCTGGGCGGCGCCCGGCCCGTCAGAAGGCCAGCACCACCTTGCCGAAATGCCGGCCTGATTCGAGATGTCGCAGGGCCTCACGCGCCTCGGTCCAGGGGAAGCTGCGGTCGATCACCGGCCGCAGTCGGGTGGCGGCGATGGCCCGGTTCATCGCCTCGAAGCTGTCGCGCGAGCCGACCGGGATGCCGCGGATGCGGGCGCGGCGGAACATGATCGCGACCGGGTTGATCTCGGCCGACATGCCGCCGAGATAGCCGATCACGTTGATCTGGCCGCCGGTGCGAATCGCCGCCAGCGAGCGGGCGAAGGTGCCGGGGCCGCCGACCTCGATGACGTGGTCGACGCCGCGGCCGCCGGTCAGGCCGCGCACCGCCGAATCCCAGTCCGGGGTCGTCCGGTAGTTCACGGTGCCGGCAGCGCCGAGCGCCCGCGCCCGCTCCAGCTTCTCGTCGCTGGAGGAGGTGACGATCGCCCGGGCGCCCGCGGCCACGGCGAATTGCAGGGCGAAGACGGCGACGCCGCCGGTGCCCTGGACCAGCACGGTGTCGCCGGGCTTCAGCCCGCCCTCGGCGACCAGCGAGGTCCAGGCGGTCAGCGCGGCGCAGGGCAGGGTCGCCGCCTCCGCGTCGGTCAGGTGCTCCGGCACCGCGACCACGCCCTCGGCGTCGAGCCGGACATATTCCGCCAGCACGCCGGGGCCGGGCCCGCCCAGCGGCACCGCCCGCTCGATGCCCTCGAAATCGCCGGCGATCCAGCCCTGCCAGAAGGTCGTGGCCACCCGGTCGCCCACCTTGACGCGGGTGACGCCCTCGCCCACCGCCGCGACCTCGCCGACGCCGTCGGACAGCGGCACCATCGGCAGATCGAAACCGGCGTGATAGTTGCCGCGCACGATCTCCAGGTCGCGGTAGTTCAGCGAGGCGGCGCGCATCCGCAGCACCACCTCGCCCCGCCGCGGCTCCGGCACCGGCCGCTCGACCGGTCGCAGCTGGTCGAGGCCGAACCCCTCTTCGATCACGAACGCCTTCATCGCATATCTCCAGGATGTTGCGCTGGAGACATCGCTCGGCCTTCGCTAGTCTTCAAATTCATTGTTTTCAGAAACTTCATGATGGATCAGCATGATGTTGGACGAGATGCGCGCCTTCGTGCTGCTGGCGGAGACCGGCTCGATCCAGCGGGTGGCGGAGCGGCTGCCGCTGACGCAGCCGGCGGTCACCCGGCAGATCCAGCGGCTGGAGCAGCATCTCGGCGCCACCCTGCTCGACCGCCGGGTGAAGCCGCCGCGGCTGACCCCGGCCGGGCTCGCCGCGCTGGAGCGCTGCCGCGCCATCCTGTCGGCCGTCCAGGACCTCAAGGCCGGCACCGGCGGGACGGCCGAGCCGGAGGGGCCGCTGCGCCTGGGCATCGGCGTGCTGCACGCCTTCGCCGAGGTGGATTTCGCCACGATGCTGCGCGACCTGCGGCAGCGCTATCCGCGGCTGTCGCTGCGCCTGACGGGCGGGCTGGCGCACACTCTGCTGGCCGACCTCGACCGCGGCCGGCTGGACGCCGCGGTGGTGCTGCTGCAGGAGAGCGCCGCGCCCTATCCCGGCCGGGTGGTGGGGCAGGAGAAGCTGGTGGTGGTCGGCGCCCGCAGCTTGGCCCTGCCGCGCCGGCCGTCCCTGGCCGACCTCGCCGCCTGCGACTGGGTGGTCAGCCCGCGCGACTCCTGCGACGTCCGGCCGGCGCTCGAGGCGCTGTTCGCGCGGGAGGGGCTGGAGCTCAGGATCTCGGCCGAGGTGCACGACCTGGCGATCCAGCAATCGCTGATCCGCTCCGGCTTCGGGCTCGGCGTGCTGCCGTCGCGCCGCTGCGCGCCCTTCACCGCGCGGGACGAGCTGCGCCGCATCGACCTGCCCGGCTTCCGCTTCGACTTCGCCATCAGCGTGGTGCGGGCGCCGCATCTCGGCCGGCTGGACCGCGCGGTCGACCATCTCGAGGCTGCGCTGCGGCAGCGGCTGGCGCCGACGGTGGTGCCGATGCCGCAGGCGCTGGCCGCAAGTCAGTGAGTCCCCCCTCCCCTCGCGGGAGGGGGTTAGGGGGAGGGGGTTCCATCGAATCGAGCCGCGCCTAAGCTATGACGGAGCGACCAGCGCGAGGCTCCCCAACGCATTCGCGCGCGGACGCGCGCAGACCCCGCCCCC
>NZ_JASATH010000200.1:0-14757 GCF_038440215.1 Inquilinus sp. OTU3971
GGCCCGGCCGGGATATGCTCTGCCGATGCCGCTTCGCCTGCCGCCTCTCGCCGCCCTCCGCTTCTTCGAGGCGGCCGGGCGCCATCTCAGCTTCAAGCTGGCCGCCGCCGAGCTGAACGTGACGCCGAGCGCGGTCAGCCACGGCATCGTCGGGCTGGAGCGGGCGCTGGGCGTCGAGCTGTTCATCCGCGAGCCGCGCCGGCTGTCGCTGACGCAGGAGGGGGCGGACTACCTGCACTATGTCTCCGAGGCGCTGTCGCTGATCGCCATCGGCACCCAGCGCCTGCCGCATCACCGCGAGCGCCGGACCATCACCGTCAGCTGCGCCCCGACCTTCGCCTCGCGCTGGCTGCTGCCGCGGCTGCACCGCTTCGGCGAGCGCTGGCCGACCATCGGCGTCACCGTCGACACCTCGCGGCGGCAGGTCGGCTTCCCGGTCGACGGCTTCGACTTCGCCATCCGGATGAGCCGCGCCGCCGGCGCCGCCTGGACCCGGCTGTTCGGCGAAAGCCTGGTGCCGGTGTGCAGCCCGGCCTGTCGCGAAGCGCTGGCGGGCGAGGGCGGGGCGATCGACCTGCGTCGGGCCGCGCTGATCCACGTCACCCCGGCCAGCGAGGACTGGCAGGCCTGGCTGGAGCGGACCGGCACCGAGGGCATCGACCTCGCCGCCGGCCTGCGCGTCGACACCATCCAGATGGCGTTCGAGGCCGCCGCGATGGGGCTCGGCGTCGCCCTCGGCCGGCGGCCGCTGGTCGACCAGGACCTCGCCGCCGGTGCCCTGGTCGAGGTCGGCCTGCCCGCGATCGAGGCCGAGACCGCCTATTGGCTGGTCGGCTCCGAGGGGGCGGAGCGCCGGCCGGACCTGCTGGGTTTCAAGCGCTGGCTGCTGCGCGAGGTCGAGGCGTTCGGACCGGACGCGGCCGGAACCGGGCGCCGGATCGCCTGAGGCCGCGAACGGGTGAAGATCCTTCACCCATCGTCGCAACCTTCTCTTTTGCCGGCCTCTTCGCCGGTCGCCATTGTGGGGGCCGGGCGAGGAGGGCCCGGATGATGGCGGCGACCGAAGGCAGGCAACTCGCATCCCCCGGCGTTCAGGCCGGGCTGGTGATCCTGGCGGGGGCGCTGATCATGAGCGCGGCCATGGGCTCGCGGCAGACCTTCGGCCTGTTCATCGGGCCGTTCTCCTTCGACCGCGGCATGCCGGTGACGCTGACCGCCTTCGCCATCGCCCTGCACAATTTGGTCTGGGGCTTCACCCAGCCCTTCGCCGGCGCCGCCGCTGACCGCTGGGGCTCGGCGCCGGTGGTCGCCTTCGGGGCCGTGGCCTTCGCCGCCGGCCTGGTCCTCACCGCCCTGGCTTCGTCGGGCCTGATGCTGGTGCTCGGCCTCGGCGTGCTGGTCGGCATCGGCATCAGCTGCATCACCTTCGGCGTGGTGCTGACCGCCCTGGGCCGCGCCACGCCGCCGGAGAAGCGCAGCATGGCGATGGGCCTGGCCAGCGCCGGCGGATCGCTCGGCCAGGTGCTGCTGGTGCCGCTGGCGCAATGGGTCACCGATCTCTCGGGCATCGCGGCGTCGCTGCTGGTGCTGGCCGCCTGCCTGCTGGCGGTGGCGCCGCTCGGGCTGGTCCTGGACCGGCAGGGCGCCGGCGGCACGGCGACGCAACCGGAGCCGGCGATGACGCTGCGGGCGGCGGTGGCGCAGGCGCTCGGCCACCACGGCTACCGACTGCTGACCCTCGGCTTCTTCACCTGCGGCTTCCAGCTTGCTTTCATCGGCACGCATCTGCCGAACTACCTGCTGCTGTGCCACCTGCCGGCCGGGCTCGGCGCCACCGCGCTGGCGCTGGTCGGGCTGTTCAACATGGTCGGCAGCTGGGGCTGCGGCTGGCTCGGCGGGCGGTTCCGCCAGCAGCAGGTGCTGGGCTGGCTGTACCTGATCCGCGGCGCCGCCATCGCCGCCTTCTTCCTGGCGCCGAAGAGCGAGGCGTCGGTCGTGCTCTTCGGCGCGGTGATGGGCCTGACCTGGCTCGGCACCGTGCCGCTGACGAGCGGCCTCGTGGCCAAGGTGTTCGGCACGCGCCATCTCGGCACGCTGTTCGGTGTCTGCTTCCTCAGCCACCAGATCGGCTCGTTCCTCGGCGCCTGGGCCGGCGGCTTCGTGTTCGACGTCACCGGCTCCTATTCCCTGGTCTGGATCGCCACTGCGATCGCCGGGCTGGTGGCGGCGGCGCTGCATTTCCCGATCGACGACACGCCGGCGGTGGTCGCCGTTCCCGCACGCCCTTGATCACGCGGGCGCCTGCCTGCTCCCTTGTGTCTGTGCCCCGAATCGCGGTGGGTTCTCACCCATGAGCGAATACCAGTACTACGAATTCCAGGCGATCGACCGTCCGCTCGACAGGGCGGCGCAACAGGCGCTGCGGGCGGTGTCGTCACGGGCGCGGATCACGGCGACGAGCTTCACCAACGAGTACAATTGGGGTGATTTCCGAGGCGACCCGCGCCAGTTCATGGAGCGCTGGTTCGATCTCCATCTCTATCTCGCGAATTGGGGCACACGGCGGCTGATGCTGCGGGTGCCGGGCCGTCTGCTGAGCGTCTCCGACCTCGACCCCTTTCTCGGCGAGAGCGACGATGTCAAGGTCTGGACCTCCGGCGACGACCTGATCGTCGATATCCGACGCGATGAGGTCGAGACATACGATCATTGGGAAGAAGATTCCGACCAACTGGCCGCAATCGCGCCGCTGCGGTCCGACGTGCTGTCGGGCGATTTGCGGCTGTTCTACCTGCTGTGGCTGGCGGCGGTGCAGGACGAGGTGGTCTCCGACGGCGCTGTCGAGCCGCTTTCGGGCATCGGCCCGCTGACCGACCCGCTCGAAGCGTTCGCCCGGTTTTTCGACATCGATCCGGATCTCGTGCAGGTGGCCGCCGAAACCGGCACGGCCGCTGCGGCGATGTCCCGAGACAGCCTGCGCGATGCATTGGCGTCGATCCCCGAGGCCGAAAAGACCGAACTGCTGCTGCGGGTCGCCGACGGCGATGGCCATGTTGTCGCCGCCGAGCTCAAGCGCAGGTTCCGCATGCGCCCGGCGTCATCTGCTCCACGGCGGACAGCCGGCGCATTGCGGGTTCGGGCGCAGGAGATCGCGGCTGCCCGCGAACGCGCCGAGGCCGAACGTCTGGAGAAGGAACGGCGCCGCCAGGCCGAGGAGGCGGCAAAGGCGCGCCGCGCCCGGATCGTTGTTCTCCGGCAGCGCGGCGCCGCCGTCTGGCGTGAGGTCGAAGTCGAGATCGCACGCCGCAACTCGTCCGGCTATGACCGCGCCGTCAGTCTGCTCCTCGACCTCCAGGCGCTAGCCGCGGAGGATGGAAGCCGGAGTGAGTTCAATCGACGCCTCGCCGCGATCCGGGCTGCGCACGAGACCAAGCGGAAGTTCATCGAGCGGCTGGTCGTGCTCGATGGTGACGAAGGAACGGCTTGAGGCCTGCGTGGGCGTCGCCGCCCCGACACGCCCGCGAGCCTAGAATTCCTCGTCCATGAGAGGCTGCTTCTTCCGCTTCGGCCCGGTCCAGACCACGCCGGCAAAGCCCTTCAGCGGGCGCAGCTTCTCGCCGCGCCAGGTCCATTCCCGCGCCTGCTCGATGGCGATGTGGTACAGCGGCTCGCGGCCGGTGCGGGTCTCGAACAGGGCGCGCGGGATGTTCACCATCTGCGCTGCATGCGGCCGTTCATACAGCACCGGCGTGCCGCAATGCCGGCAGAAGCTGCGCGTGCGCCCGGTGTCCTCCTCGGTGAAGCGGGTGAGGGCAGCCTCGCCCTTGAGGATGCGGACACGGCTGCGCCAGCACCCGACATAGGTGGCATAAGCGGCGCCATGGGCCAGCCGGCTGTCCCTGGAATGGTCGTGCCAGGCCCAGCGCGCCGGAATCCCGATCTCGATCCGCACCCGGCCGCACAGGCACCGGCCCTCCGCCACCTCCGCCGGCGCCTTCCGGATCTTCGCGCCAATCTCCTTGGTCATCCCGAACCTCGTCTTCCGTGCCGGCGCATCCTATCAGGCGATGGCTGTCATCCGGTGTCAGCTATTCGCCGGCCGTGACCTTCGCCGCGGCCGCCCCTATGGTCGGAGCCGGCACGACGGACGAACGAGCGGAAGCATGGCGAAGGCGGTCACGATCTACGGCATCAAGAACTGCGACACGATGAAGAAGGCGCGGGCCTGGCTCGACCAGCGCGGCGTCGCCTATGCCTTCCACGACTACAAGTCGGCGGGAATCGACCGCGCCACGCTCGAAGGCTGGGCGCGCGAGGCCGGCTGGGAGGTGCTGCTGAACCGCGCCGGCACCACCTTCCGCAAGCTGCCGGACGCCGCCCGCGAGGGGCTGACCGAGGCCAGGGCGATCGGGCTGATGCTCGACCAGCCCTCGATGATCAAGCGGCCGGTGCTCGATATCGGCGGCACGCTGCTGGTGGGCTTCAAGCCGGAGCGGTACGAGGCCGCGTTCGGCTAGGGCCGCCCTCCGGCCGCGCTGACCCGCTCGGCCGCAAGCTCGATGAAGGCCCTGACCAGGGGCGAGAGGTGCTGGCCGCTCGGATAGACGGCGTAGAGGCCGCCGGCCGGCGTCGCGTGCTCGGGCAGGACGCGGCGCAGCCGGCCGTCCGCGACCGGGGCCTTGGCGATCCCGAGCGGCAGCTGGGCGATGCCGTGGCCGGCGATCGCGGCGGCAAGCACCGGCTGCATCTCGTTCGCGGCAAAGCGCCCGGACACCGTGACCGTCTCCCGGCCCTCCGGCCCGTCCAGCACCCAGGCGGCGCCCGCGGCCGATCGGCCGGCGATGACGCAATCATGGCGGGCAAGATCCGCCGGCGCGGCCGGTTCGCCGCAGCGTTCAAGATAGTCCGGGCTGGCGCACAGGATCCGATGCGTCGAGCCGAGCCTGCGGGCGATCAACGTGGAATCCGGCAGCACCCCGGTGCGGAAGGCGAGATCGATGCCGTCCTCGACCAGGTTCAGCCTGTCGTCGGTGAGGCGCAGTTCGACCCTGGTCTTCGGATGGGCGGACAGGAAGTCGAACACCGTGGCGGTCAGGAAATGGCCGCCGAAGCCGACCGGCGCCGAGATGCGGATCGTCCCCGACGGCTCCGTCCGCGCTTCCGCCAGCCGCAGATTCGCCTCGTCGATCAGCCGCAGGGCCTGGCTGCTCTGCTCGTAATAGAGGCGCCCCGCATCGGTCAGGCTGAGGCTGCGCGTCGTCCGCTGCAGCAGCCGCACCCCGACCTCGCGCTCGAGCGCGGCGATGCGGCGGCTGACCGTGGTCTTGGGCATGCCGAGCAGGCGGGCAGCGGCGGTGAAGCTGCCGGCCTCGATCACGCGGGCGAACACCTGGATGTCGTTGAGATCGAGCATTGTATGCGAGGGTGGGACAGCGTTTCCCGATTATCCTTCATTATGGACCGATAGGGGAGGCCCCAATTCTGCTCCGTTGGGAACGAAGGAGCAGACCCATGAGCACCAAACGACATGTCCTGGTCACCGGCGCGACCGGCCAGCAGGGAGGCGCGGTTGCCGCCGCCTTGCTGGTCCGGGGCCATCGCGTCACGGCGCTGACCCGCAAGCCGGACGGCGAGGGCGCCCGGCGGCTGGCCTCGGCCGGTGCCGAGATCCGGGCGGGCGATCTCGGCGACGCGGCCTCCGCGCGCCAGGCCGCCGAAGGCGTCGACACGATGTTCCTGATGGGCAACAGCTACGAGGCCGGACCGGAGGAGGAGACCCGCCAGGGGATCACCGCCGCCGATGCGGCCAAGGCGGCCGGCATCGGGCATCTGATCTATTCGTCGGTCGGCGACGCGAACAAGAACACCGGCGTCCCGCATTTCGAGAGCAAGCTACGGGTCGAGCGGCATATCGCCGGGCTCGACATCCCTTACACCGTCAGCGCGCCGGTCGCTTTCATGGAGAACGCCGTCGCGCCCTGGGGGATCGCCGGGCTGCGCCAGGGGGTGCACGCCTTCGCCCTGCCGCCCGGGCGCGCCCTCCAGCTGGTGGCCGTGGCGGATATCGGCGCCTTCGTCGCCGCCCTCGCGGAGCGGCGCGAGCAGGTGTTCGGCCGGCGCTTCGACATTGCCGGGGACGAGCTGACCGGCGAGGATCAGGCGAAGATCCTGTCGCAGGCCATCGGCCGCCCGATCGCCTATCAGGAGCTCCCGATCGCCGCGATGCGCGCGCAGAGCGAAGACATGGCGTTGATGTTCGAATGGTTCGACCGGACCGGCTATTCCGCCGATATCGCCGGGTTGCGTCGGAACTTCCCCGAGGTCGGCTGGCACAGCTTTGCGGATTGGGCGCGCGGGTTCGACTGGAGCGTGATCGACCGGGCGCCGTAATGGCGGATGCGCCACCCGCTGTGATGGACAGGCCCGGCGGGATCCGCCGGGCCTGTCCGTCGGGCGCTACAGCACGAAGTCGCCGGCGACGAGGGTCAGGTTGCCGGTGAGCTGGATGTGGAAGTCGGAGACGCCATCGCCATTGACGTCGCCGGCGATGGTGGTGATCCCCGGGCTGGTGTTGGCGGCGCGCAGCTCGCCGGCCTGGTGGGTGTAGAGCCCGCTGCCGATGAAGCTGAAGGCCTGGTCCCCGGCGACGCCGCTGTTGGCATCGATCGCCGACAGGTCGATCAGGTCGCCCTGGGCATGGCTGAAGTCGGCGATCCGGTCGGCCTTGCCCACCGCGCTGTCGCCGGCGGCGGTGAAGACGAAGCGGTCGGCCCCGGCCGCGCCGGTCAGCACATCCTGGCCGGTCCAGCCGTTCAGGACATTGGCTTCGGCGTTGCCGGTGATCTGGTCGGCCACGGTCGAACCGTTGACGTTCTCGATGCCGACAAAGGTGTCGCCCTGGGCGTCGCCGCCCGTGCCGGTCCCGGTCGCAAGGTTGATCGTCACGCCGACCGTGCCGGTGTAGTAGCTTGCGGTGTCGATTCCTGCGCCGCCATCGAGCTGGTCCGCGCCGGCCCCGCCGCGGAGGACATTCGCCCCGCCATTGCCGATGAGGCGATCGTCGTGGCTGGAGCCGGTGAGGTTCTCGACATCCCACAGGATGTCGCCGGCAGCATCGCCCCCGCTTCCCGTGCCGGCGAGGAGGTCGACCACGACGGCGGCGGACGAACTGCTGTAGGACGCCGTGTCGGTGCCGCTGTTCGAGTGGCTGGTGCCGTCGAAATAGTCGCCGTAGATCGTATCCGCACCTGCGCCGCCCTCGATGAGGTCGTTTCCATAGAAGCCGCGGAGCTCATTCGCAGCCGCATCGCCAGTCAGAGTGTCGTTGTAATTGGAGCCGCCGACCCGCTCGATGCTGTCGAGGGTGTCCCCTTCGGCCTCGCCTCCGGCGCCCAGGCCGGTAGCGAGGTTGACCGATACAGCGGCGGACGAGTCGAGATAGGTTGCGATATCGTTGCCATCGCCGCCGAGGAGATGGTCGGCGCCCGCGCCGCCGATCAGCCAGTCGCTGCCGCCGTCCCCGTTCAGCGAGTCGGCGCCCGCTCCGCCAGAGAGCCTGTCGTCGCCCGCGGTCGACGTGTAGTCGCCAAAGAGGGTGTCGTCGCCGTCTCCGCCGGCTATGTTGTCGTTGCCGGAACGACCATTGAGGAAATTGCCGCCGGCGTCACCGACGATCGCGTCGGCGAAGGCGCTGCCCTCCACACCTTCGATGCCGGTGAACGTATCGCCGGTGGCATCGCCTCCACTCGCAGCGCCAGTGGCAAGATTGATCGAGACGGCGGCAGCCGAGGCGAAATAACTGATGTGGTCGAAGCCATCCCCGCCATTGAGCACATCGGCCCCGCCCAGACCGTACAGGCGATCGGTACCAGCGAACCCATTGAGCGTGTCGGCATCGTTTGTGCCGGTGAGGCCATCATCGCCCGCGGTTCCGTTGAGCACGGCCATTGTCTATTCCCTTCTCATGCTTGAGGCGCCACGGCTGCGACGCAGTGGTCAAAGGTGTGGGTTGTCGCGCTCCGAGCGGTCAGACCCAGCCTCAACCACAAACGAATGCGCTGAGACCGCGTCAGAATCGGCAGGAGTGCTCCGACATTCTCTCGCAACTGGGCGCATGCGCAGGCTGCCCTCGCCTGACCGCAAGGCCCGCAATGCACTAGATGATCGATATTTCAGCAGTCACATCGAAGTGGATTGCTTAGGTATATGAAGTGATTCATTTAGAAACGATCGACGCAGGACTTCTATCATAGAGTCGCTACGGGTCAATCGCTTCTTTGTGCCAATTATCTTCGATTTATTTCAACATTATGGCTTTTGCGACAAAATCGCCGATGTGTCGTCGAATCATTATTATACTAGCTAAGTTATTCTCGCAAAAATGAAGCAACTAGCCAGAGATGCGACCATCCGCTTCTGAGGCCGCGGCGAAGTGACCGTTTGTGGCGCTTTCGGACCGTAGGTGCTCGACGGCGGCTTCGTCCGTGCCGCCACCGATCCCGGCTTCCGCCCGGCCGGCCCGACGCTGCGGCGGATCATCCTGCGCGTCCTCGGGGCGGAGGGCGCGGATGATGGTGCTGTCGGCTCAGCCAGCCTTCCACTTGATCGAGCAGCCCATCGACGGCATCTGGTCGGCGGGCGCCTCGCCGGTCTCGGCGATCCGGATCATTGCCTCGACCAGCTCGCGCCGGGCATGGGGCGGGAGCGGGCCGGTGCGGCCCTCGTCCAGCCGGCCGCGATACTTCAGCTGCCGGTGCCCGTCGAAGCCGAAGAAGTCCGGGGTGCAGACCGCGCCATAGGCCCGGGCCACCGACTGGTCCTCGTCATGCAGATAGGGGAAGGGCAGGTCGTGCGCCTCGTCGAACGCCTTCATCCGCTCGAAGCTGTCCTCCGGATAGGCGACGGCATCGTTCGAACAGATCGCGGCGAAGCCGATGCCCTCGGCCAGCAGCGTCATGGCGTCGTCCACCAGGCGGTCGATCACAGCCTTCACATAGGGGCAGTGGTTGCAGATGAAGACAATCACCGTGCCGCGCGGCCCGGCGACGTCGTCCAGGGAATAGGTCTGGCCGTCGGTGGCGGGCAGGCTGAAGCCGGGGGCCGGCAGGCCGAGGGCAAGGGGCGGGGGCGTGGTGGCCATGGCGCGTCCTTCGCTGCGAGATCCGTGCCCTCAGTCTACGCGCAAGCAGGCTCTCAGCGCCAAGCGCAGATGCCCAGCGTCGCACCCTTCGCCAGCAGCGCCTGGGCGTCCGCGTCCGGCACCGCCTGCGACTTTCCGTCGGCGCAGACCATGGTCAGCCCGGCATGGCCGGCGACGTCCAGCAGCAGCTGGTCCCAGTGCCGGTACTGCACGTCATGGCCCTCGCCCTCATAGATCCGGGCCTTGCGCAGGTTCGGGAACTGCGCCTGCCAGTACTGCGCCTGGTCGAGCGGCACCGATTTGTCGGCGGTGCCGTGATAGACATAGACCGGCACCTGGACCTTCGAGACATCGGCCTTCGGCTCGGTGCAGTAGCGGCGGTATTCGGCGACCTGGCCGCGCAGGTCGCCCATCTGGCCGCGGATGAAATAGGTGCGCGCGCCCTCCTCATAGGCCCGGTCGGCGAAG
This sequence comes from Inquilinus sp. OTU3971, assembly GCF_038440215.1. Classification (NCBI taxonomy): domain Bacteria; kingdom Pseudomonadati; phylum Pseudomonadota; class Alphaproteobacteria; order Rhodospirillales; family Rhodospirillaceae; genus Inquilinus; species Inquilinus sp. OTU3971. The sequence continues at coordinate 9,608 of NZ_JASATH010000200.1, forward strand.
CCCGGGATCTTGCGGGTCGGGCTGGTCTCCGGATAGGCCCACCAGGCCTCGGGATTCTGCGCCACCTTCATCATTGCGGTCAGATCGGCCTCCGACGCCGTGCAGGCCTTGCGCTCCGGCCCGAAGCCGGAGGTGGCTGCCAGCAAGTGCAGCGAGATCAGCCGGTCCGGCATCTCCGCCGCGATCTCGGCCAGATAGGGCCCGCCGCCGGAGATGGCCAGGGCGGCGGCCTGCCGGATGCCGAGATGGTCCAGCACGGCGCGGACCTCGGCCGCATAGTCCTTGTACGTCCAGCCGGGCCGGAACTCGGTGTCGCCGAAGCCGTTGCGCTCGACGCTGATGAAGCGGAGCTTCAGCCGGGTGCGCAGGCTGCGCAGGTATTCGGTCATGCCGAAGGCGCGGGCGCTGGTGCCGGTGCCGCTGGCATAGAGCACCGGCCGCCAGCCGGGCTCGCCCTCGTCGATGTAGTGCACCACCCGGCCGTCCGGCAGGGTCAGCGCCTGGACCGCCGGGCCCATCGGGTCAAAAGCCTGCTGGATCTCCGCAAGGTCCGAAGCCGGCACCGTCGGGGCCGGGTCGGCGGCGAAGGCTGGAGGGTCGAAGAGCGCCAGGACGGCGGTGGCGGCCAGCACGGACCGGAACGATCGCATCGCGCTCTCCCTGTGATTTGGTCCCACTCTAGGGTCGGAGAGCCCGCGGATTTGACCGCATCCGCCATCGGCCTGACGGAAGCCGGCTAGACCGACAGCCGCATGATGTGCCGCCGGCTGCCGGCCCGGCCCATCTCGGTGAAGCCGGCCCGGGCGAAGGCCTGGACGAAGCCCATGAAGCGGTAGCTTGGCGAATCCGGATCGACCGGATACGCCTCGACCACCGTGGCGCCCTGGGCCCGCGCATGCTCGACCGCCGCTGCGATCAGCCGATCGGCCAGGCCGCGGCCGCGCAGCGGGCGGGGGACGAACATGCAGGCGAGGGACCAGACCCGCTCCTCGTCCGGGGGGCCGCCGAGCGGACGGTAGGTCTCGCGCGGGGCGATCGAGCACCAGGCCACCGGCTCGCCGTCGCGATAGCCGAGGATGCCGATCGGCACGCCATCCCGCACCCTGGCATGCAGCGCCGCCTTGCGGCCGGCGCCGTCGAGCTTGACCTCCTGCGGCGTCGCGCGCCACGCCATGCACCAGCACCATTTCGGCCCGCCGCGGCTCTCGAACAGCCGCTCGAAATCGGGCCAGCGTGTCGCGTCGACCGGATGGAAGACGAGTTCGTCGGAGGTCATGGGGCCGCCGGCTCGGAGGGCAGGCCGGCGCGGATGAGGCCGTCGAGATAGCGGCGCAGCAGATCCGGGTCGAAATAATGCAGGGCGTCGGCCACGATCGACACGGTAAGCCCGGGCCTGGAAGCCGTGAACTGCGTCAGCGCCGCGCGCGCGGGCTCGATCTGCCCGGCATGGGCCAGGAAGGTGGCGAGGTCGCGGAACATCCAGGTCGCCGCCGGCTTCTGGTGCAGCGCCTTCCGGGTCCAGCCGGCCGCTTCGTCGGGACGGCCCTCGGCGAAGGCGGCCAGGCCCAGGCCGATGAAGCAGTTGAAGCTGAACGGGTCGAGCGGGCTGAGCCGGATCGCCCGTTCGAAGCAGGGCCGGCCCGCGGCCGGATTGCCGCGATAGACGTGCAGGAAGCCGCGGCGCGTCCAGGCCCAGGCATGGTTCGGGTCCAGCGCCAGCGCGCGGTCGACGAACTGCTCGGCCCGGCCGATGTCGCCGAACAGCAGCATGGTCGCCGTAGCCAGTGCGCTCAGCGCCGTCGCGTCGTCCTGCGACCCTTCCGAGGCCTGCTTGATCAGGAGGTCGCCCGCCGCCCGCTCGGCCGCATAGTCGGCGGCCCAGTTGTAGGTGACCTGCTGCCCATGCGCCCAGGCGGCGAGGGCGGCGGCCCGGCTGTATTCCGGATCGAGCCGCAGCGCCTCCCGCAGCAGCCGGATCGCCTCGGCATTCTCCGGCTTCCGGTGGGCCCAGAGATGCGGCAGCGCCCGCAGCATCAGGTCGTAGGCCGCCAGGCTGTCGGGCCGCTTGCTCAGCGCCAGCGCGATCTCCGCCGCCCGGATCGAGGGGTGCAGCGCGCCGGCGACGCCCTCGGCGATCCGGTCCTGCAGGTCGAACATCTCCTCGGCCGTCCCGTCGAAACGCCCGGACCACAGATGCAGGGCGCTGGCCGCATCGATCAGCTGCGCCGAGATCCGCACCCGGTTGCCGGAGATCCGCACGCTGCCTTCGAGCACGTAGCGGACCTTGAAGGTGCGGGCGATCTCGCGCGGGTCCAGGGGACGCCCGGCGGCGCGATAGGCCACGGCCGAATGGCGGGCGATGACGGTGAAGTCGCGGATGCGGGACAGCGTCGCGGTGATCTCCTCCACCGCACCGTCGGCGAGCGCGGCCGCGGCGGGATCGCCCGACAGGTTGTCGAAGGGCAGGACGACGATCGAGGGCAGGGCCTCGTCATCCTCCGCCGCGTCGCCGTCGTGATTCGCCGCTGCGGCACGGTCGATGTCGGTGCCGGCAGGAGCCCAGATCCAGACCTCCATCGGGTCACCCATATCCTTCAACGCCTTCATCTCGCGGATGAAGGGCGCCGACAGCGACTTGCCGAGCTGCCAGCGCACGGAGTGGGTGATGATGATGCCGCCCGGCGGCGCCGCCTGCTGCAGGCGGACGACGAAGGCGACGGCGGCCCCGAAGCGGTCCTCGCCTTCGACGTAAACGTCGGCGAGCGCAACGCCGGCCCGGACCAGCATCGGCCGCTTGGGCTTCTGCGCATTGCGGATCGCCATCGCCTTCTGGAAGTCGACCGTCCAGCACACCGCGTCCTCGATGTTCGAGAACTCGATCAGCACGCCGTCGCCCATGGTCTTGAACACATGACCATGGCGAGCCCGCAGCGGCGCGCCCAGCAGGTCGCGGCGGATCGAAGCCAGCGCCGCCAGGGTGGCACGCTCATCCTCCTGCACCAGCCTTGTGAAGCCGGTGACGTCGAGCGAGACGATGACCGTCAGCCGACGCTGGGGATTCATGGGCGGGCGCCTCCAGCTGCTGAATCAGCTTGGTGTCTGCGTCCCGATCCCGCAACGCCGGAGAGCCGGTCCTCTGCTGCAGTGCACTCATCCATTAGTCGTAACCGTGACCGGTGCGGTCACATATGCCAGCCGTGCTGCGGATCGGCCGTCGCCGGGTCGTAATGCTGGTCGACCAGGTCGATCAGGGCGCGGACGGTGAAGACCGAGGCCAGGTCGTCGCGCGGCAGGTCGATGCCCAGCGCCTGCTCGATATCCCAGGCCAGCCGCGTGACGTCGGCGGGGGCGAGGCCGAGATCCTCCAGCAGCCGGTCGTCCGGCGTGACGGTGCGGCCCGCCGGCGCCGCGGTGCCCAGCACCCGCAGCACCTCGGCCTCGGCCCGGTCGCGCCCGCTCATGAGACCGGCTCCAGCGACCCGAGCAGGGTCGGCAGCAGCTCGGACACCGTGGGATGGATCGGCATCGAGCGCTGCAGCACGTCGGTGGGCGCCTTGGCGTACATCAGGTCCAAGAGCCCGTGCACCACCTCGTCGCCGCCGGTGCCGAGGATGGCCGCGCCCAGGATTTGCCGCGTCTCGGCGTCGACCACGACCTTCATGAAGCCCTCGGTCTCGCCCTTCTCGACGGCGCGGCCGACCCGCGTCATCGGCCGCTTGGCGACCAGGATGCGGCGGCCGGAGCGGCGCGCCTCGGCCTCGGTCATGCCGGCGCGGCCGAGCGGCGGGTCGGTGTAGAGGGCATAGGCCGGGATCCGGTCGCTGAGGCGGCGGTTGTCGCCGTCCAACAGGTTGGCGGCGACGATTTCGAAATCGTTATAGGCGGTGTGGGTGAAAGCGCCGCGGCCATTGCAGTCGCCCAGAGCCCAGATGCCGGGCACGCTGGTCTGCAGCGCGTCGTCGACGGTGATGTACCCTTTCTCATCGGTGGCCACGCCGGCGGCCTCCAGCCCCAGATCGTGGGTGTTCGGCCGGCGCCCGACCGCCAGCAGCAGATGCGATCCCGTCACCACCGGCGCGCCGGCGGTGCAGTCGACCATCACGGCCACGCCGTCGCCCTGTCGTGCCACGCTGAGGCACCTGGCGTTGGTGCGGATCGCGATGCCCTCCTTCTCCAGGAAGCCGGCGATGGTGGCGGAGACGTCCTCGTCCTCGCGGCCGATCAGCCGCGGGCCCATCTCGATCACCGTCACCGCCGACCCGAAGCGGCGGAACATCTGGCCGAACTCCAGCCCGATATAGGATCCGCCGACGATCACCAGATGCTCCGGCAGCGTGTCGAGGTCCATCATCGTGCTGTTGGTCAGGAACGGCACGTCCTCGATGCCCGGCATCGGCGGCACCGTGGCCCGGCCGCCGACATTGAGGAAGATCCGCTCGGCGGTCAGGGTCTCGTCGCCGACCCGGACGCTGCGCGGCCCGGTCAGCCGGGCATGGCCCTGGATCACGGTACTGTTTGCCATCCCGCGCACCCAGCTCTCGACCCCCACCCGCGACTTGCCGGAGACGGCATCCTTGCGCGCCTTGACCTGCTTCATGTCGACCCGGGGCGGGCCAGGCAGGATGACGCCGTATTCGGCGGCGCGCTGCGCCATCCGGGCGGCATAGGCGCTGGCGACCATGGTCTTGGTCGGAATGCAGCCGGTGTTGACGCAGGTGCCGCCGAAGCGCGCGCGCTCGATGATGGCGACGCGCTGCCCGGCTCGGCTCAGCCGGTCCGCCAGCGCCGGTCCGGCCTGGCCCGTGCCGATAATGATGGCGTCATAGCTGGTCATCGCCGCCTCCCTGTTGCCGAGGAAAGGATAGCGCATCCGGCCGTCGGGAGCGGGATCTCTCGCGCCGCCGGCCCGGATTGAATTTTTATGACGATCCGTGGCGTTTCGCTATGATGTGCGGGCCCACGAGCGAAGGAGGCATGCCATGGCCAAGGGTCAAATGCGCAAGCCGAAGGAAGCCAAGAAGCCGAAGAAGAGCGCCCCGGAAAAAGCGAAACCCGGTGCGCCGTCTTCGGTTGGCCTGACGTCCAAGAAGGCCTGACAGCCAGCGGCGGGGGGGGGGGGGGGGGGCAGCGGCCCCCGGCCGCGGGCGCGA
>NZ_JASATH010000201.1:0-14706 GCF_038440215.1 Inquilinus sp. OTU3971
CCCCCCGCCCCCCCGCGGCCCCCCCCCGGCCCCGCAGCCTGTTTCAGAGAGGACCAGCCGATGACCGCGACCACGGTCCATGCGATCCCGGCCGCCGCCCGTCGCAGCCACCGCCGCATCTGGGCGACGTGGGGGGCGATCATGCTCATCCCCTATATCGCCGTGTTCCTGGTGCTGGTGGCCTATCCGGTCGGCTACGGCCTCTATCTCGGCGCCAACCCGGCCAGCTACCGGCGCCTGTTCGCCGACCCGATCTTCCTGACCGCAGCGGTCAATACCATCCTGTTCCTGCTGATCGCGGTGAACGTGAAGATGGTGATCGCGCTCGGCCTGTCCGGCTTCTTCGCCGTGCCGCGCTGGTGGATCCGGCTGCTGCTGGTGCTGTTCATCCTGCCCTGGGCGGTGCCGTCGATCCCGACCATCCTGTCGTTCCGGGTCATGCTCAACCCCGAGACGGGCATGATCAACCAGCAGCTGTTCCAGCTGTTCGGCATCTTCGAAGGCCCGCCCTGGCTGACCAACCCGTGGCTCGCCTTCTTCGGCACGGTCGTGGTCCATATCTGGAAGTCGCTGCCGTTCTGGACCCTGATCCTGCTGACCGGGCGGCTCGCCATTTCCCGCGACCTGTACGAGGCCGCGGCGGTCGACGGCGCCTCGCGCTGGCAGCGCTTCCGCTTCGTCACATGGCCGTCGGTGGCGGCGCTCTACGTCACCTCGACCATCCTGTCGACGATCTGGACGCTGGGCGACTTCAACAGCGTCTACCTGCTGACCGGCGGCGGCCCGAACGACAGCACCCAGGTGCTGGCCACGCTCGGCATCCGCTACCTGCGCAACAACGCCCTCGACCTCGGCGTCGCCTCGATCATCGTCGCCATGCCGCTGGTCCTGCCGCTGGTCTTCGTCATGGTGAAGCGCCTGTCCAAGGGAGGCGAGGCATGAAGCGCTGGCTGAACGAGGCGGCCCTGATCCTGATCGCCGTCCCGGTGGTGCTGTGGACATTGGTGCCGCTGTATCACCTGTTCGTCCTGGCGATCTCGCCGCAGGACGCGGTCCTGGCGGGCACGCTGTGGCCGGAGCACCCTACCTTCTCCAACTTCCTGACCGTGTTCCGGCAGCAGCACTACTACCTCAGCAACTTCTGGCTGCAGCTCGGCAACAGCTTCTTCATCGCGGTCACCACCGGGGTGGTCACCCTGTTCGTCGCCACCTGCGCCGCCTTCGCCATCAGCCGGCTGCGCGTGAAGGGTGGCCGCCAGGTGATGAACCTGGCGCTGGCCACCTATCTGATCCCGGCCGCCTTCCTGGCCGTGCCGATGTACAAGACCATGGGTTCCTACGGCCTGCTCGACACCCAGACCGCGCTGATCCTGGCGATGATCGCGCTGGCCTCGCCCTATGCCATCTGGGTGCTGAAGCAGGCCTCGGACAAGCTGCCGCGCGAGCTCGACGAGGCGGCGATCATGGACGGCGCCACGCCGCTGCAGATCTTCCGTCTGGTCTATCTGCCGCTGATGCGCCCGTCCCTGGTGGCGATCGGGATCTACGCGTTGATCCTGGCCTGGAACGAGTATCTCTACGCCTTCCTGCTGCTGTCGAGCGAGCAGGCGGCGCCGCTGTCGGTCGGGCTCGGCCTGTTCCTGTCGGCCGACGATTCCCCGTGGAACCTGCTGATGGCGACCGGACTGATCTACGCCGTGCCGCCGGCGGTGATCTACTATGTCTTCCGCAACGCCATGACCAGCGGGCTGACGGCAGGGGCGGTGAAAGGCTGACCGAGCGATCGGCGAAAGAAAAGGGCGGCCGAAGCCGCCCTTTTCCGTCCGTCGAAGGCTGCAGTCTTACTTCGGCGTCGCCTCGGTCATGATCTGCTGCCGCGCCACGGCCAGCAGCGCGTCCATCTTCTTGCGCAGCCGGTGGTCGGACAGGTCGACGTCATGGATCTTCAGGTCGGCATAGACCTTGTCGTGCACGTCCTCGTCGGTCTGCTTCTCGAAGTCGGACATGACGACCTCCTTCGCATAGGCCTCGGCGTCGGCGCCGGTCAGGCCCATCAGCTCGGCCGCCCACAGGCCCAGCAGCTTGTTGCGCCGGTTCTGGATCCGGAACAGGAGCTCCTGGTCGTGCTGGAACTCCGCCTCGAATGCCTGGCCCCGCGAGTCGAACGTCGTCATGCCGTGTCCTTCCACCTGCCCGCAACCGCGGGCGCATCCCATAGTGGAGGATATAGCGTCTCCGGCCGTCGCGGTCACGCCCGGAGGCGGACGGGAGCGCGCAATTGTTTACCGGAGCCGCGCTTGCTATATGTGCGCGAGCGTGGACGTCCTCCGTGGGACGTCCCGACCCTTTTTTGTTGTTGGCTTCCCCGTACCATGGACGCTCCCACATGAGCCGCCGCAGGCGCATCTACGAAGGCAAGGCCAAGGTCCTTTACGAAGGGCCGGAGCCGGGCACGATCGTCCAGTACTTCAAGGACGATGCGACGGCGCATAACGGTCAGAAGAAGGCGGTGATCTCGGGCAAGGGGGTGCTGAACAACCGCATCTCCGAGTACCTGATGACCCGGCTGTCCGAGATCGGCGTGCCGACGCATTTCATGCGCCGCCTGAACATGCGCGAGCAGCTGATCCACGAGGTCGAGATCATCCCGCTCGAGGTGGTGGTGCGCAACATCGCCGCCGGCTCGTTCTCGAAGCGCTTCAACGTGCCCGAGGGCACGCCGCTGCCACGCTCGATCATCGAGTACTACCTGAAGTCGGACGAGCTCAACGACCCGATGGTGTCGGAGGAGCACATCACCGCCTTCGGCTGGGCCAATGCCCAGGACCTGGACGACATCGTGTCGCTGTCGCTGCGGGTGAACGACTACCTCACCGGTCTGTTCCTCGGCATCGGCCTCAAGCTCGTCGACTTCAAGCTCGAATTCGGCCGGCTGTACGACGAGAACGACGAGATGCGGATCGTGCTGGCCGACGAGATCAGCCCGGACAACTGCCGCCTGTGGGACGTGCAGACCAACGAGAAATTCGATAAGGATCGCTTCCGCCAGGATCTCGGCGGCGTCCTCGAGGCCTATCAGGAAGTGGCCCGGCGCCTCGGCATCCTGCCGGAAGGAAGTGTCGTCGACATCCGTGAGAGCCAGGTCGCCCCATGAAAGCCCGCATCCACGTCATGCTGAAGCCCGGTGTCCTGGACACCCAGGGCAAGGCGATCGGCCATTCGCTGCAGGGCCTCGGCTTCGACGAGGTCGGCGAGGTCCGGCAGGGCAAGGTGATCGAGGTCGAGATCGCCGCCGCCGACGCCGCCCAGGCCAAGGCCCGCCTCGACGAGATGTGCCGCAAGCTGCTGGCCAACCCGGTCACCGAGAGCTACACGATCGACCTGGTCGCCTGAGGCGGTCGGGTTCGACCTAGGTTGGGTTCGCATCGCGAACCCAACGCTTGCGGCGTTTCGGCGGGTCGATGTTGGATTCGCATGCCGCGAACCCAACCTACAATCTCACCCGACAGCGGCCGCCTGCGCCTCGAGATGGGCTGCGAGCCCCTCGGGCAGCTTCAGCCGCACCGCCAGGTCGTCGAGATAGGCCTTCTCGCGCGGGTCGTCCGGGTCGATCGCCAGGCGCGAGGCCAGCCAGATCTCCGCCGCCTGCTCCGGCGTCGCCGGCAGGGCGGCGATCGCCGCGATGTCGAGCGGCTTGGCCAGCTCGTCCATGACGAACGCCTTCTCCTCGGTGCCGAGACCGAGCTGGCCGATGCGATCGAACAGGGCCCGCTGCTCCTCGGCGTCGATATGACCGTCGGCCTTCGCCGCGGCGATCATCGCCCGCACCACCGCGATGCGCGCGTCGCCGCCGCCGGCGGCGCTCTGCGTCTCCAGGTCGAACGGGCTGCGCGGCGGCGGCAACGGAATCGGCTGCTGCGCCGGCGGCTGGGCCGGAGCCGGCGCCCGGTTGGCCGACCAATCCTGCCACGCCTTGTACGCCAGGCCGCCGAGCACCGCCGCGCCACCATAGCCGAGCGCGCTGCCGCCGAACTTGCGGACCTTCTTCGAGCCGAGGAGGAGGCCGATCAACCCGCCGCCGACCGCGCCGGTGGCCAGCGTCCCAAGGTTGCCGGACAGGCCGGAGCCCTTGCCGCCGGGCTGCTTCGCGCCGCCGCCGAGGAAATCCTCGAACAGCTTCTTCGGATCGATCACGCGCCTCTCCTCCAATCGTTGCACCGGAAGGCAGATGGTCCGGCCGGCGGCACCCGACAAGCCCGGGCGCGGCTCAATCGGCCGGGAGCGACGACGTGACCGGTTCCCGCGGCGCCAGCCTGGTCTCGGCCGCGGCGGCGACGATCCAGTCGCGGAAGGCCCGGACGATCGGCCGCCGCAGCGCCCGCGTCGTGGCGACGAAATGGTAGCTGGCGGGGCTTTGCACCGAGAGGTCGAGGGGCCGCACCAGCCGCCCCGCCGCCAGGTCGTCGGCGACCAGGGAGAACACGACCAGCGCCACCCCCTGCCCTTCCATCGCCGCCTGGATGGTCAGCGAGGAATCGCTGACCCGCGGCCCGCGCACCCAGTCGACATCCACCACGCCGACGGCGCGCAGCCAGTCGCGCCAGGGCGCCAGGGACTGGTCGTGCAGCAGCGTGTGCCGGCGCAGGTCGTCGAGCGTGCGGAGCCCCGGCGGGCCGTCACGCAGCGCCGGGCTGCACACCGGGAAGTAGTCCTCCGTGAACAGCCGGTCGCATGCCAGCCCCTCCCACCCGCCTTGGCCCCAGCGGGTGGCGCAATCCGCTTCCCCGCCCTCGAGATCGACCCGGGCCAGCGATGCCGTGACGTTGACGTCGATATCGGGATGCGCCGCGGTGAACCCCTGCAGGCGTGCCGTCAGCCATTTCGCGGCAAAGGACGGGGTGGTGCTGATGGTGAGCACGTCGCCGGTGCGGCCGGGCGCGATCTGCGCCGTGGCGTCGGCGATGCCGGCCAGGGCGGCGCTGACCAGCGGCAGGTAGATGCGGCCGGCCTCGGTCAGCTCCAGGCTGTTCTCCCGCCGGTGGAACAGCCTGACCGACAGCCAGTCCTCCAGCCGGCGCACCTGCTGGCTGACCGCGGCCTGGGTCACCGACAGCTCGGCCGCGGCGCGGGTGAAGCTGCGGTGCCGCGCCGCCGCCTCGAAGGCCCGCACGCCGTTCAGCGGGGGCAGTCGCCATCCCATTCCGACCTCTCAGGCCAAGTTTTTATTGGGCTAGGCCCAGACTATCCCGTTTGCGGCCGCGGCCGCCAGGACCGATCTTGAAGGCACGGGTCGACCCCTGATCTTCCAACCCTCGATCAGGACCGTATCATGACCAGCTTCTGCATCGACGACCGCCGCCCTGCCCCTCGCAGGCGGCGAAACCTCATCCTTGCCCTGCTCCGCCGCGTCGCGGCCCTGCCGGCGCTGTGGTCCGCCCGGATCCGGGCGCGCAGCCGGATGCAGCGCATGGACGACGACACCCTGTGCGACCTCGGCCTGCGCCGCGACCAAGTCGAGACCATGCGCCGCAAGCCATTCTGGCGGGAGTGAGGGCTATGCTCCCGGCACGGCCGACTCGTTCCGATGGCGCCGCCGGTCCGAACGGGCCTGGCGAGCGGATATCGACGTTTGCGCTCCCGCGGCCGGGGCAAGCTCACAAGGGATTGGCAGATGAGGCGCGACCTCCAGATCAAGACGTCGGACGGGACGGCCAAGGCGGCGCTGTTCCACCCCGACGGCGCCGCCTCCGGCAGGGCGCTGCGCGGCGTCATTCTCTACATGGATGCGATGGGCCCGCGGGCCTCGCTGGCCGGCATGGCGCAACGGCTGGCCGATTCGGGCTATGTCGTGCTGCTGCCGGACCTGTTCTACCGCTTCGGCGCGTACGGTCCGTTCACCGGTGCCTCCTTCGGCGACGAGACGGCCCGCGCCCAGATCATGACCATGGTGCGCGAGACCAGCCAGGAGATGACGCGGCGCGACACGGCCGCCTTCCTCGACGTGCTCGACGCGGAGAAGGTCACGGGCCCGATCGGCACCGTCGGCTACTGCATGGGCGGCGCCCGGGCGCTGACGGCGGCGGCTGCCTATGCCGACCGGATCGGCGCGGCGGCGAGCTTCCACGGCGGCAATCTGGCCGGCGAGGCGCCCGACAGCCCGCATCTGCTGGCCGACAAGATCAAGGGCCGCGTCTATGTCGGCGTCGCCGGGGTCGACAACAGCTTCCCGCCGGAGCAGTCCGCCCGGCTGGCCGAGGCCCTGCGGCGGGCCGAGATCGACCACATCATCGAGAACTATGTCGGCATGGCGCATGGCTGGGCGGTGCCCGACCACAGCGTCTACAACGAGACCGGCGCCGAGCGGCATTGGAAGCGGCTGCTGACCGTCTTCGGCGAAGCACTGGCCTGACGCCGGACCCTGCCGGCGCTCAAGCCGCCGGCAGGGTCATCGGCTCCTCCGGCGACGCCTCGGCCTCCGCGGCCACGGCGAACAGCCAGTCGCGGAACGCGCGGACCAGCGGCCGGCTGAGGGCGTTCGGCGGCGCCACGAAGTAATAGGCGTAGTCGCTCTTCAGATGGTCGCTCGGCAGCGACAGCCAGAACGGCCGCACCAGCCGGCCGGCGCGAAGGTCGTCCATCACCAGCACCCGCTGCGCCAGGGCCACGCCCTGGCCCTCGATCGCCATCTGGATCAAAAGCGCCGAATCCTGTGTCCGCGGACCGCGGACCCAGCCGAGATCCTCCATTCCCGCCGCGCGGAGCCAATGCTTCCACTGCACCAGCGTCTCGTCGTGCAGCAGGCGGAAACGGCGCAGATCCTCCAGCTGGCGCAGGCCGGCCTCGACCAGCGCCGGGCTGCACACCGGGAAGGTGTCCTCGGAGAACAGCTTCTCCGCCACCACCCCCTCCCAGGCGCCGCTGCCGAAGCGGATGGCGCAGTCGACCCGGTCCCGGCTGAAGTCGACCAGCCGGGACTCGGCGTCGAGATTGACGTCGATCTCCGGCTGCTGCTCGTTGAAGGATGGAATCCGCGACACCAGCCATTTGCGGATGAAGGACGGGATCGCCGACACGGTCAGGATGCCGGAATGCGGCGGCGGCCGGATCCGGGCGGTGGCCTCGGCGATGGCGTCGAAGGCGTCGCGCAGCACCGGCAGGTAGCTGCGGCCGGTATCGGTCAGCTCCAGCCCGCCCTCGGTGCGGTCGAACAGCTTGGCGCCCAGCCAGTCCTCCAGCCGGCGCACCTGCTGGCTGACGGCGGCCTGGGTCACCGCCAGCTCCTCGGCGGCGCGAGTGAAGCTCTCATGGCGGGCCGCGGCCTCGAAGGCGCGGACGCCGTTCAGTGGCGGCAGGCGACGGCGCATTGGTTCCCTCGTCGGCTCGATAGATTCTCTTATCCCGTCCAAGAGAATATCCTGTTTGCGGTTTGTTCTCCAGACCGCGATCCTGATGGTGTTCCCGATGACCGATCGAACGCCCTGCCGGAAAGGGAAATGCCATGACGACCGCCTGCACCGACCATATCCAGCATCGCGCCACCCTGCCGACCAGCCGCTCCGGCCTGCGCGCCCTGATCGGCGCCGCCGCGGCCACTCTGGGCATGCGCCGCAGCGCCCGGCTGCCGGTCGAGGCGCTGGACGACCACATGCTGCGCGACATCGGCGTCGACGGCCCGACCCCCGCCAGCGACCCTCGCGACCTGCTTCTCCGCCTGTAGCCTTTCCCCTGCGACTGGCCTTGCCGGCCGGCTCCGTGACCTGCGGAGCCGGCCTCTTTCTTGTCCGCGCGCCGCAGCGCCGAGGCCGCGATGCCGTGCATGACTGCACAGCCCGCAGGGCCCTTGCCAAGGCCCGGCGGGACCGGTAAATCCCGGCCATGCAAGCCGCCGTCATCGTCTTCCCGGGATCGAACGCCGACCGAGACCTCGCCGTGGCACTCTCCCACGCGACCGGACGGCCGACCCACATGGTCTGGCACCGCGACACCGAGCTGCCGCCGACCGACCTCATCGCCATCCCCGGCGGCTTCTCCTACGGCGACTATCTGCGCTCCGGCGCCATGGCGGCGCAGTCGCCGATCATGGGCGCGATCCGCGAGGCGGTGGCCCGCGGCGTGCCGACCGTCGGCATCTGCAACGGCTTCCAGATCCTGACCGAGGCCGGGCTGCTGCCCGGCGCCCTGCTGCGCAACGCCGGGCTGAAATTCTGCTCCCGCACCGTGGCGATGCGGGTCGAGACCTCGAACAGCCCGTTCACCCGCGGCTACAATGCCGGGCAGACGGTGCGGATTCCGATCCAGCACCATGACGGCTGCTACTTCGCCGATCCGGACACGCTGAAGCGGCTGGAGGACGAGGATCGCGTCGCCTTCCGCTACATCGCCGACGAGGACGGCCGCGGCAACCCGAACGGCAGCCTGAACGACATCGCCGGCATCCTCTCCGAGAACCGGCGGGTGCTCGGCATGATGCCCCACCCCGAGCGCGCCGCGGAGCCGGAGCACGGCAACACCGACGGCCGCGCCATGTTCGAAGGCCTGGCGCAGATCCTTTCATGACCGCACCGTCCAACGCCCCCCAGGAACCGGAAGTCACGCAGGCGCTGGCGGCCGAATTCGGCCTGACCGCCGACGAGTTCGCCCTGACCCAGACCATCATGGGCCGGATGCCGACGCTGACCGAGCTCGGCATCTTCTCGGTGATGTGGTCGGAGCACTGCTCCTACAAATCGTCGCGCCGCTGGCTGAAGCAGCTGCCGACCACTGCGCCTTGGGTGATCTGCGGCCCCGGCGAGAATGCCGGCGTGATCGATATCGGCGACGGCCAGGCCGCCATCTTCAAGATGGAGAGCCACAACCACCCGAGCTTCATCGAGCCGTATCAGGGCGCCGCGACGGGCGTCGGCGGCATCCTGCGCGACGTGTTCACCATGGGCGCGCGGCCGGTGGCGAACATGAACGCGCTGCGCTTCGGCAGCCCGGACCACGCCAAGACCCGGCACCTGGTGGCCGGCGTCGTGGCCGGCATCGGCGGCTACGGCAACTGCGTCGGCGTGCCGACGGTGGGCGGCGAGACCAACTTCCACGCCTCCTACAACGGCAACATCCTGGTCAACGCCATGACCGTGGGCGTGGCCTCGACCGACAAGATCTTCTATTCGGCCGCCGGCGGCATCGGCAACCCGGTGGTCTATGTCGGCTCCAAGACCGGGCGCGACGGCATCCACGGCGCCACCATGGCCTCGGCCGAGTTCGACGAGGCGTCGGAGGAGAAGCGCCCGACCGTGCAGGTCGGCGACCCCTTCACCGAGAAGCTGCTGATCGAGGCCTGCCTGGAGCTGATGGCGACCGACGCCATCGTCGCCATCCAGGACATGGGCGCGGCCGGCCTGACCTCCTCCTCGGTCGAGATGGCGAGCAAGGGCGGCTGCGGCATCGAGCTGGACCTCGACCATGTGCCGCAGCGCGAGACCGGCATGGTCCCTTACGAGATCATGCTTTCGGAGAGCCAGGAGCGGATGCTGATGGTGCTGAAGCCCGGCCGCGAGGCCGAGGCCGAGGCGATCTTCCGCAAATGGGAGCTGGACTTCGCCGTGATCGGCCGGGTCACCGACACCGGCCGCATGGTGCTGAAGATGCATGGCATGGTCTGGGCCGACATGCCGGTGGCGGAGCTGGTCGACGCCTCGCCGAACTACGCCCGGCCGTGGGAGCCGACGCCGAAGCAGCCGGAGATCGCGGCCGCGTCCCTGCCGCTGCCCGAGGCGCCGGAGGCGGTGCTGACCCGCCTGCTGGCCTGCCCGGACCTCGCCTCCAAGCGCTGGATCTGGGAGCAGTATGACAGCCAGGTCGGCGCCGACACCGTCGCCCTGTCCGGCCAGGCCGATGCGGCGCTGGTGCGGGTGCACGGTACCGGCAAGATCCTGGCCATCACCACCGACTGCACGCCGCGCTACTGCCTGGCCGATCCCGAGGCCGGCGGAGCCCAGGCCGTCGCCGAGGCGTGGCGGAACCTCACGGCCACCGGCGCCCTGCCGCTGGCGATCACCGACAACATGAACTTCGGCAACCCCGAGAAGCCGCGGATCATGGGCCAGTTCGTCGGCTGCATCCAGGGCATGAAGGCCGCCTGCGAAACGCTTGATTTCCCTGTCGTTTCCGGCAATGTCTCGCTCTACAACGAGACCTCGGGCGAAGGCATCATGCCGACCCCGGCGATCGGCGGCGTCGGCCTCATCGCGGAGGGCGGGCGCCATGTCCGGCTCGGCTTCAAGGCCGCCGGCGAAACCATTGTCCTGATTGGCGAAACCAAAGGCCATCTCGGCGTTTCGCTGTATGCCCGCGAAATCCACGGCCGTGAGGACGGCGCGCCGCCGCCGGTCGATCTGGCGGCCGAGCGCCGCAACGGCGATCTCGTCCGCGCTCTGATCCAGGACGGCACTGTCACGGCCTGCCACGACCTGTCCGACGGCGGCCTCTATGTCGCCCTGGCGGAGATGGCGATGGCCGGGCGGATCGGCGCCACGGTGGATCTGCCGGCCGAGGCCGGGCTGCTGTTCGGCGAGGACCAGGGCCGCTATCTGGTGACCGTCTCCGACGGCGAGGCACTGCTGGCGCAGGCCCGCGCGGCCGGCGTGCCCGCGCAAATCATCGGCCGCACCGGCGGCGACGTGTTGAAGCGCAAGGACGGCAGTGCCATATCCGTGGCTGAGCTGCGCCGCGTCAACGAGGCGTGGCTGCCCGGATACATGACCGATATCGTCCAGGCTGGAGAGGCGTGAGATGGCGATGGACCCGGCGGAGATCGTCCGCCTGATCAAGGACGGCCTGCCCGGCGCCGAGGTGCGGATCGAGGATCTGCGCGGCGACGGCGACCACTACGCCGCCTACGTCACCAGCCCGGCCTTCACCGGCAAGAGCCGCGTGCAGCAGCATCAGATGGTCTATCAGGCCCTCGGCGGCCGGATGGGCAACGAGCTGCACGCGCTGATGCTGCACACCACCGCCGCCGAAGCCTGACCCTTAGCCAGCGAGTAACCCATGGACAATCCCGTCTTCGAGCGCATCCGCAGCGACATCGCCGGCACCGATGTTGTCGTCTACATGAAGGGCACCCCGGTGTTCCCGCAATGCGGCTTCTCCGCTGCCGTGGTGCAGGTGCTGACCCATCTCGGCGTGCCGTTCAAGGGCATCGACATCCTGGCCGACCCCAGCCTGCGCCAGGGGATCAAGGAATTCTCGAACTGGCCGACCATCCCGCAGGTCTACGTCAAGGGCGAGTTCGTCGGCGGCTGCGACATCGTCCGCGAGATGTTCCAGACCGGCGAGCTGCAGGAGCTGCTGGAAGGCAAGGGCATCGCCGTCGCCGCCCAGGGCTGAGGCCCGCCGCTCCGATCCGGATCAGACAAACATGCCCGCCCCTTCTGGGGCGGGCATTGTCGTGTCGGCCTGCCGCTACAGCGCAAAATCGGCGGCCACCAGGGCGATGGTGCCGGTCAGCTGGATGTGGAAGTCGGAGACGGCGTCGCCGTTGACGTCGCCGGCGATAATGACGACGCCCGCCCCCTGGCTGTAGCGCAGCTGGCCGGCGACGCCTGTGTAGAGGCCAGAGCCGATGAAGCTGAAGGCTTGGTTGCCGACGGCGGCGGTGCTGGCATCGATCGCCGACAGGTCGATCCGGTCGCTCTGGACACGGCTGAAATCGGTGATCCGGTCGGCATTGGCGCCCACCGCGCTCTGGGCAACGGCGCCATAGACGAAGCGGTCGGCCCCGGCGCCACCGGTCAGCGTGTCCTTGCCGTCGCCTCCGGTGAGCACGTCGTTGCCATTCCAGCCCTGCAGCGTGTTGGCGCCGGCAGTCCCGACCAGGCTGTCACTGCCCTGGCTGCCCGAGACGTTCTCGAGTCCGGCCAGGGTATCGCCCTGGGCCTCGCCGCCGCTCACGGCACCGGTCGCCAGGTTGACCGCGACGCCGACCGAGCCCGAGTAGTAGCTGGCGGTGTCGGTGCCGGCGCCGCCATCGAGGACATCGGCCCCGGCACCGCCGCGGAGCACGTCGTTGCCGGCACCGCCGGAGAGCTGGTCGTTGCCGCCGAGGCCGTCCAGGACATTGGCATCCGCGGAGCCGGTGAGCGTATCGCCGCCCTGGCTGCCGTTGACATTCTCGATCCAGGATAGGCTGTCGCCCTGGGCCTCGCCGCCGCCGGCGCTGCCGGTTCCAAGATCGATGGTGACGCCGATCCAGCTGGAGTAGTAGCTGACGATGTCGATGCCGTCCTCGCCGTCCAGCTGGTCAGCTCCGGCACCGCCGCTGAGCACATCGTTGCCGTCGCCCCCGACCAGGGCATCGTTGCCGCTGCTGCCGCCGCGGAGAATGTCGTCGCCGCCGAAGCCGGAGAGCGCGTCGTCGCCCACCCCGCCGATGACGCTGTCGGCGCCTGAGCCGCCCTCATAGGTCAGTCGCTCGATATTAATCGCCCTGCTGCCGTCGCTGCCAAGGACGCCGTCGACGGAGAAGCTGGCGCCGGCAGCGGTCAGAAAACGGGCGACGTAGAGCTGGTCGAAACCGGCCCCACCGTCGACGGTGTCGACCCCTTGTCCGGTGCCGATCGTGTCGTTCCCGTCGCCACCGTTCAGCGTGTCATTTCCATCATCGCCGGTGATGAAGTCATCCCCGGCGCCGGCCTCGATCGTATCGTTTCCGGCATCGCCGTTGATAAGCTGGCCGCCAGCCCCGCCGATAACGACATCATTGCCGTCGCCACCTGCGGCACCATCAGTGCCGCTGCCGGTTTCGATTCTGTCGTCACCGCCCTCACCATCCAGGAGGTCCTCTCCCGCATCGCCGATGAGCGTGTCATTGCCGGCACCGCCATAGAGAAAGTCGTCACCGCCGGATCCTGCGAGAGTATCGTCTCCGGCTGCACCCCAAATCGAGTCGCTGCCGCTCGATCCGGCAATGTCGTCATTGCCCGAGCCGGCCCGGTATTCCATCCCCTCCATGTTGATCGCCCGGCTGCCGTCGCTGCCGGCCGCCCCGTTCAGGGTGAAGCTGACACCGATGGTGGTGCCGCTGCGATCGACAATAAGCCGGTCGCCGCCGGCGCCGCCGTCGACGATATCGACCCCGGTGCCGGTGTTGATGATGTCATCGCCGGCGCCGCCGTTGAGAACATCGTCGCCGCCGGCTCCATCCAGGGTGTCGTTGCCGCCCGCACCATTGATCGTGTCGGCGGCGGCGGTCCCGGTCAGGACGTCATCCCCCGGAGTGCCCAGAATGTCTGCCAATATGAACCTCCCCGGATATGGTGTGACTATCTGTTCTTGGCCCCTTCTCGCTCGGAGAGGGACGATTCAGCTTGCTCCAAAATGAAGCCCGCGTCATCGGCAGGCAGACGTCACCATCCGGCTCTGGTCCAGACAAAAATGCCCGCCCCTTCCGGGGCGGGCATGGTCATGTCGACTCAAGACCCAGGCCGCTACAGCACGAAATCGGCAGCCACCAAGGCGATGCCACCGGTCAGCTGGATGTGGAAGTCGGATGCGCCGTCGCCATTGACGTCGCCGGCGATGGTGGTGACGCCCGCCGCCTGGCTGTAGCGCAGCTGGCCGGCGACGCCTGTGTAGAGGCCCAAGCCGATGAAGCTGAAGGCCTGGTTGCCGGCAGCGACAGTGTTGGCGTCGATCACCGACAGGTCGATCCGGTCGCCCTGGGCGTGGCTGAAATCGGTGATCCGGTCGGCATTGGCGCCCACCGGGCTCTGGGCGATGGTGGTGTAGACGAAGCGGTCGGCCCCCGCGCCACCGGTCAGCGTGTCCTTGCCGTCGCCCCCGGTGAGCACGTCGTTGCCGTTCCAGCCCTGCAGGGTGTTGGCGCCGGCGCTCCCGACCAGGCTGTCGCTGCCCTGGCTGCCTGAGAGGTTCTCGATGCCGCTCAACGTGTCGCCCTGGGCATCGCCGCCGCTGCCGATGCCGGTGGCGAGGCTGACGGCCACCCCGACCGTGCCCGAATAGTAGCTGGCGGTGTCGACACCGGTGCCGCCGTCGAGGTAGTCGGCCCCGGCATCGCCCCGCAGGACGTCGGTGTCGGCCCCGCCATAGAGCCAGTCATTGCCGGCCGCCCCGGTGAGGGTGTCGTTGCCGGCATCGCCGTTGAGGCTCTCGGAATCGGCCGACCCGACCAGGGTGTCGGTGCCGTCGCCGCCATAGCCATAGTCGTTGCCGCCCCCACCGGTCTCGATCAGGTCGTTGTCGGTCCCGCCATAGAGGTAATCGGTGCCGGCGCCGCCGCGGAGCGTATCGTTGCCCTCATCGCCATAGGCCGTATCGTTGCCGTCGCCGCCGCCGAGCGTGTCGGCGCCGATCCCGCCGCGGAGATAGTCGTTGCCCGCCGCCCCGGCGAGGACATCGGTGCCGGCATAGCCGTAGATCGTATCGTTGCCGCCGGCCCCGGTGATGGTGTCGTTGCCCGACCCGGCATAGTAGGTCATCAGCTCCATATTGGTCGCCTTGCTGCCATCGCTGCCGGCGGCGCCGTTCAAGGTGAAGCTGACCCCGGTCGAGTTGAGGCTGCGGTCGACATAGAGCGTGTCGGTGCCGGCGCCGCCATCGACGATATCGACCCCGACGCCGGTGGAGATGTAATCATCGCCGTCGCCGCCGTTGAGCGTGTCGTTTTCGGCGCCGCCATTGAGCGTGTCGTTGCCGGCT
>NZ_JASATH010000202.1:0-14579 GCF_038440215.1 Inquilinus sp. OTU3971
GGCCCGCCCGGCCGGGCCGCCCCCCCCCCCCCCCCCCCCCCCCCGCCCGGCCGCCCAAGGGCGGCGGCACCGGCGGCGTGGCCACCGATTTCCAGCATCTGCCGGGCTGGCGGGACGACGATGTCGCCGCCGCCCTGCCGGCCGTCTGGAACACCTGCAGCGTCTATGCCGGCAAGTCGCCGGGGACGCGGCTGAACTACAACGGCATCGAGGGGCCGGTCGAGGATTGGGTGCCGATCTGCGACGCCGCCCACCGCCTGACCGGCCGCGACGAGGCCCAGGCCCGGCAGTTCTTCGAGACCTGGTTCACCCCGGTCGCCCTGACCGGCTTCGACGGCGGCCAGTTCGGCCGCTTCACCGGCTATTTCGCGCCGGAGCTGAACGGCAGCCGGGTGCGCCGTGGCGCCTACCAGACACCGCTGTACCGCACTCCGGGCAACGGCCGGGACCGCCAGCGCAGCCGGGCCGAGATCGCCCGCGGCGTGCTGGAGAGCCGCGGCTACGAGATCGCCTGGGTCGACGACCCGATCGACGCCTTCTTCCTGGAGATCCAGGGCTCCGGCAAGGTCCGGCTGGACGACGGCAGCGTCATCGGGCTGAAGTTCGACGGCCAGAACGGGCAGCGCTACCGCGCGGTCGGCCGGGTGCTGGTCGATGCCGGCATCGCCACGCTGGACGAGATGTCGATGGGCTATATCCGCAACTGGATGACGGCCAATCCGGACCGGGCGCAGTGGCTGATGAACCAGAATCCGAGCTACGTCTATTTCCGCGAGAAGGCCGCCGAGGACGTGATCGGCGCGCATGACGTGCCGCTGACGGCGGGGCGCAGCCTGGCGGTCGACAAGGACTACCTCTCGCTGGGCACGCCGGTCTGGCTCGACATCGAGGACGACCCGACGGTGCCGGGCCGCACGCTGCGCCGGCTGGTGCTGGCCCAGGACATCGGCGGCGCCATCCGCGGCCCGATCCGCGGCGACCTGTACTGGGGCGAGGGCCACGCCGCCGGCGACATGGCCAGCGCCATGAACGCCGAGGGCCGGGCCTATATGCTGGTGCCGCGCGCCACGCTCGGTCTCGCAAGGCAGTAGGGATCGGCGGATAGGCCGGAGCCACCCCCTCACCCGAAATCGCTGCGCGATTTCGACCTCTCCCCGAGGAGAGGTGAAATCCCCTCTCCTCGGGGGAGAGGGAGGGGCCCGACGCCGTAGGCGGCGGGAGGGTGAGGGGGCGGGCCGCGCCGCCGAGCAGCCCTATGACTTGCCGACGACACGGGGGCAACAACGGCAAAATTCAGGCATTCAGTCCTGCACGAATCGAAGGCAGGCGATGCAAGGCGCGCAATGGCGCCGCCGATTCGGCGGACGTAAGGTGGGGTTCGCGGCCCCGAGGCCGTCCCTTGCCGGCCGCCGCCACCATGACCCTCACGCTCGCCCAGCCCCGCGCCTCCGTCGCCGCGGGCATCGGTTTCGCCTGTCTCGGCTTCGCCCTCTACACCTGCATGGACACCGCGGTGAAATGGGTGTCGGCGGGCTTCCCGCTGTACCAGGTGATCTTCTTCAACTCGGCCTTCGGCCTCTTGCCAATGCTGGCCTATGCCCAGCTGACCGGCGGCGTCGGCCAGATGCGGACGAGACGGCTGTGGCTGCACGCCACCCGGTCGGCGATGGGGCTGGCGGGGTCGTTCACCTGCTTCCACGCCTATGCCGAGCTGCCGATCGCCGACGTCTATGCCGTGCTGTTCTGCGCGCCGCTGCTGATCACCGCGCTGTCGGTGCCGATCCTCGGCGAATCCGTCGGCTGGCGGCGCTGGACCGCGGTCGGGGTCGGCTTCATCGGCGTCATGGTGATGTTGCGGCCGGGCGCCGGCATGGCCAACCCGGCGGTGCTGGGCGCGCTGTTCTCCGCCGTGGTCAACGCGGTCGGCTTCCTGCTGCTGCGCCGCTTCATCGCCAACGAGAACCGGATCTCCTTCGGCTTCTACGCCAATGCGACCACCGCCATCGTCACCGGGCTGATGATGCTGGCCTTCGGCGGGGTGATGCCGGCGCTGCACGACCTGCTGGCGATCGCCATCGGCGGCGTGCTGGGCGGCACCGCCTATCTGTTCGTCACCAACGCCTATCGCCAGGCGCCGGCCGCGGTGGTGGCGCCGTTCCAGTACAGCCAGATGATCTGGGGCGTCGTCTCCGGCTACCTGCTGTGGCGCGACGTGCCGGACCCGACCATGCTGATCGGCTGCGGCATCGTCATCGCCAGCGGCCTGTACATCCTGCACCGCGAGACGGTGCGCCAGGCGCCGGTGACCCAGGGCGCGGCCCCGGCCGCCACCGTCGCCTCGGTGCCCTCGCCGATCAGGACGTCGCCGGACCGGGCCCCTGGCTGAGCCGGGCCCGCGCCTCGGGCGTGGCCAGGCAGGTGGCGACGGCCTCGTAGCCGGGCGCGCCGGGCCAGGGCGCGACGGTGCTCGGCGGGGTGTGATTGGCCGGGCATAGCAGGATCGCCTCGTCCGGGCCGACCGCCGCCAGGTCGAGGATGGCGCAGGAGCGGGTCATCAGGAACAGCGGCGTCTCTGCGGGTCCGCGGCGGCGCAGATGGGCGATCAGCGCCTCCTGCGTCGGCTGGTCCAGCCCCTGCTCGACCATGTCGACGACCACCGGCCCCTCGGCCTCCAGCCCGGCCAGCAGGGCGACCAGCGCGTCCGAGACCGTGGCGCCGTCCTCGACCAGCCAGGCCAAGGCCCGGTCGACCCGGGCGCGGAGATCCGGATCGGCGTCGAGCCGGGCCTTGGCCGCGGCACCGCCATCGTCCAGCCGGTCGAGGCCGAGGAAGGCGGCGCCGGGCACCACCTCGGCCAGGCGCAGCGCCAGCCGGGTCTTGCCGCTGCCGAGCGGGCCGATGATGTAGGTCAGCGGCCGGATCGGCCCGAGCTCGAACCGCTCGCCGCCCCAGGGCCAGGGCAGGTCGAAGGCGATGCCGGACCCGAGGGGTCCGGGCACCAGCCGCGCCAGCTCCCCGGCGGTCGGCGCCCGGCCGCGGGCGAGGTCGGCGCGCAGCCCGTGCACCCGTTCGATCGTGCCGGCGAGCTGGCGCAGCCGGCCCTCGAGCACCGCCTGATGCGCCGCCAGCGCCGGCTCCAGCCCCTGCGGGTCGCCCTGCAGCACCCGCGCCACCTGGGCCAGGCTGAAGCCGAGCGCTCGCAGGGCGGCGATCTCGGCGGCGCGCTCCATCTCGCCGGGCCCGTAGGCGCGCCATCCGGCGGCGCTGCGGACCGGGGCGAGCAGGCCGCGCTGCTCGTAGAGCCGGAGGGCCTTGGCTGAGACCCCGAGCCGCCTTGCGGCTTCTGAGGCGTTCAGGAAGCGGGCGGATGTCGTCACGACTCACCTCGTTGCGGGTTGACCGCCCCCCTTATCGGAGCAGTCCCAGGGGCCGGGTCAACAGGGATTGGCGATGTCGCCGGAATCCGTCATGCTGGCTGCACCATGACGACCACGCGCGCAGCCTCGGGACGACTTACGGCCTTCTGAGCCGGCCGGATTCGTGCGTCCGGTTTCCGTCCCCTCTGCTGCGATCCATCCCATGACCATCCGCCCGAAGGCCGCGCCGCGGCCCAGCCATCTCCGACTTCCCGGCGGCCGTCGGCGGGAGGTCCGCCGGCGGCCGTAGCTCCCCCTCGGCACGGGCAAGGAGGCACGGATGGCTTACGATCCGCAGGCGATCGAGCCGAAATGGCAGGCATACTGGGACGAACACCGGACCTTCCGGGCGGAGATCGACCCGGAGAAGCCGAAATTCTACGCGCTGGACATGTTCCCCTACCCCTCCGGCGCCGGGCTGCATGTCGGCCATCCGGAGGGCTACACCGCCACCGATATCATCTGCCGCTACAGGCGCATGGCAGGCTGGGCCGTACTGCACCCGATGGGCTGGGACGCCTATGGCCTGCCGGCCGAGCGCTACGCCATGCGCACCGGCATCCACCCGGCGGTCACCACCCGGCGCAACATCGAGACCTTCCGCGGCCAGGTGAAGCGGCTGGGCTTCTCCTACGACTGGGAGCGCGAGCTGGCGACCACCGATCCCGGCTTCGTGCGCTGGACGCAGTGGATCTTCCTGCAGCTGGTCGAGCGCGGCCTGGCCTATCAGGCCGAGGCCACCGTGAACTGGTGCCCGGCCCAGAACACGGTGCTGGCGAACGAGGAGGTGAAGGACGGCCGCTATGTCGAGACCGGCGACCCGGTGGAGCAGCGGCCGATGCGGCAATGGATGCTGCGCATCACCGCCTATGCCGACCGGCTGCTGGCCGACCTGGACGGGCTGGACTGGCCGGAGGGCATCAAGGCGCTGCAGCGGAACTGGATCGGCCGGACCGAGACGGTGGGAGAGGACGGCACGCGCCGGGTGACGTACCGCCTGCGCGACTGGCTGTTCTCGCGCCAGCGCTATTGGGGCGAGCCGATCCCGATGCTGCATCTGGCCGACGGCTCGGTGGTGCCGCTGCCGGAGGACAGCCTGCCGCTGCTGCCGCCGGAGCTGGCCGACTACGCCCCGGCGCCGGGCGGCCAGCCACCCTTGGCCCGCGCCACCGCATGGGTCGAGACCACCGTGCCCGGCACGGACATCCCGGCCCGGCGCGAGACCGACACCATGCCGCAATGGGCCGGCAGCTGCTGGTACTATCTGCGCTTCCTGGACCCGCACAACGACCACGCCATCGTCAGCCGCGAGGCCGAGCGCTACTGGCTGCCGGTCGACCTGTATGTCGGCGGGGCGGAGCACGGCGTGCTGCACCTGCTGTACGCCCGGTTCTGGCACAAGGTGCTGTACGACATCGGCGTGGTCTCGACGCCGGAGCCGTTCCGGCGGCTGGTCAACCAGGGGATGATCCTGGCTTCGTCCTATCGCGACGCTGCCGGCCGCTATTACGAGGCGGCGGAGGTGGAGGAGCGGGACGGCGGGTTCTATGCCGGCGCGGTGCCGCTGACCCGGCAGGCCGAAAAGATGTCGAAGTCGCGCTTCAACGTGGTCAACCCGGATGCGGTGGTGGCCGAGCACGGCGCCGACGCGCTGCGGCTGTATGAGATGGTCCTGGGCCCGCTGGAGGCGGCCAAGCCGTGGCAGACCGACGGCGTGGCCGGCATCCGCCGCTTCCTGGACCGGGCCTGGCGCATCGTCTGCGCCGAGGACGACAGGCTGAGCCCGGCGGTGCGGGAGGTGGAGCCGCCGGCCGGGCTGCTGCGGCTGCGCCACGCCACGGTCGCGGCGGTCACCGCCGACATCGAGGCGCTGCGCTGCAACACCGCGATCGCCCGGCTGATGCAGTTGGCCAAGGCGCTGGCCGCCGCCGACCCGCGCCCGCGTGCGGTGGTGCAGGATTTCGTGCTGCTGCTGGCCCCCTTCGCCCCGCATATCGCCGAGGAGCTGTGGAGCAAGCTGGGCCATCCGGACAGCCTGGCCCACGCCCCCTGGCCCGGCTTCGACCCGGATCTGGCCGGGGCGGAGAGCCGCGATTATGCGGTGCAGCTGGACGGCCGAGTGCGGCACCACATCCGCGGTCTGGCCGGGCTGGACGGCCCGGCCCTGATCGCCGAGGCCCGGGCGGATCCGAAGGTGGCGGCGCTGCTGGAGGGGCGGGAGGTGGTGCGGGAGATCGCGGTGCCGGGAAGGCTGGTGAATTTTGTGACGCGGGATGGGGGGTAGGGGAATTGCCCAACGTTGTCGTCATGGCGAGCCTCGGAGGGGAGTGGCCATCCAGTGGCACCACCCTCTGGATCGCCACGGCGCTTCGCGCCTCGCGATGACGATCAGGACGGCAGACGAACCCAGCCTGCGACCTACCCGTTTTGTCATTGCCGGGCTTGACCGGCAATCCAGTGGGCATCGAGACCTTCTGGATGCCCGGGTCAAGCCCGGGCATGACAATAGTGAGTGAGGAAAAGTGTTGGATCAGCCCAAAGCGAACTCAACCTAATCACTCACTGTGACGCCATCAGAAGGGGATCTCATCATCAAGATCAGCCGCCGATTTAGCGGCGGCTGGCTCAGGCGGCGGTGCCGGAGGTCGCATCTGCAGGTGCTTTGCGATCAGAAAGTTGTGGAAAGTGGCCGCCAGTTGAAGCGCCAGGTCCGCATAGACCGTCGGCACATGGACGATGCTGGCCCCCTGTCCATGCCCGGCAAGCTTGTTGCGTAGCGCCGGCAGGGTCTTCAGCACTTGCTCGCCGAAACTTTGCCGAACGCTTTCCGACAGATCGTTAAAAAATCCCTGGTCCATCAGCGTCTTGATTAGGCGATCCGCATTGGCATGCTCGATCCCGGTGAGCACCTTTAGCACGCTCTCAAAGCTTTTTGCCGCGTAGAGGATGGCGTCCTTGGCATCACCAGACGCCGCATCCTGGCGAGCTTGCGCGAACTCATTCGCCGCGCCTTCGAAGCTATGCGATGACAGCACGGCGTGGGCATCTTCGACGAGGCGGGCACCCACAAAGTCACTGTCGAGCTTAAAGAACTCACCGTCGGTGAAACGCCAGGGGCAGTTCTGCAGATCAAAGAGCTCGTTCACCTTGGCCTTGAACGACTCTCGTGTTGCTGCCTCCATCCAACCAAAAGCTAGCTCGACGATGTCGAAGACAAGCGGTCCATCCGCCGTGAGGACGAGGTGGCGCAATGCAGAATGCGGGGTCGGTCCGGCATCGTCACGTGTGGGGTTCGGTATCGATTCCCATCCATGCTCTGTGGCGAGCTCATAGCCGACCTCCTCCAACGCGGAGGAATTGTCGATCCAGCGGTCATTTGGGTCTCGCTGGATACCGACCGATTCGTTGTACTTCAGCAGCTGAGTCCAGAGTTTACGCCGGAAGTCGCTGCCCAGATCAACCGCTATCCGACCGGCTGACAACGCGCGATGATATCTTTGACTGAAGATCATGACTGATATTGGCTTATGAACGGGGCGCCCGCAGGCCTTCAATGCCTATAGAGTATAGCGCCGCCGGACAGTCCTGGACCAGTTTTGTCGTCTTCCTGAATTTGAAAGCCCCATCATCGAATGCAACCGTAAGCTGTGACGCCTGCCGTCCTTCGCCCTCGCCGCTCACCCCTCCTCCACCGGCGGCAGACAGTCCAGCAGCCAGGCGCGGAAGGCGCCGGCGGCGGGGGAGAGGCGGCGGTCCTCCGGCATCGCCAGCCAGTACCAGCTGCGCGGCACCGAGACGTCGAACAGCCGCACCAGCCGGCCGGCGGCGATGTCGCGGGCGCAGAGCACGTCGTCGCCCATCGCCACGCCCTGCCCCGCCATCGCCGCGTCCAGCGCCAGCGCCACGTCGAGGAAGCGCGGGCCGCGGGTGGCGTCGATGCCGGTGATCCCCGCCGCGGCCAGCCACAGCGACCAGGTCTGGGCGCTCTCGTCATGCAGCAGGGTCTGGCCGCGCAGATCCGCCGGCGTCGCCAGCCCCGCCGCCAGGGCCGGGGCGCAGACCGGGTAGTCCATCACCTGCACCAGCTTCTCCGCCGCCAGGCCGGGCCAGCCGCCGCGGCCGTAGCGGATCGCGAGATCGGTCTGGTCGGCGCGGAAATCGGCCAGGCGCAGGGTCGGGTCGAGCTCGATGTCGATGCCGGGGTGGAGCTTGCGGAACGCGCCGAGCCGCGGCACCAGCCAGCGCCCGGCGAAGGCGGGCTCGACCGACAGGCGCAGCCGGCCGCGCCCGGCCTCGGCCGAAATCGCCACCATGCCCTGCGACAGCCGGTCGAAGGCGTCGGCGACCACGGCGGCGAAGGCCCGCCCGGCCTCGGTCGGCGCCAGGCCGCGGCCCTCGCGCAGCAAGAGCGGCACGCCCAGCCGCGCCTCCAGCCCGCGGACATGGCGGCTGATCGCGGCATGGCTGACGCCGAGCTCGGCCGCGGCGGCGGTGAAGCTGCCGCGGCGGGCGGCGGCCTCGAAGGCGCGGACGGCGTTGAGCGGCGGCAGCGGGCGCATCGCCCATCTGTAACTTTTCCTTACAGATGCCGCAAGGGAACGGCGTTTGTGCCGGAGCCGGCGAAGCGGCAGAGTCTGGGTCAGCCCAGGAGGCGACCATGTTCCACCATCTGCTCGACGCCTATCTCACCGTCTTCGCCCCCGCCCCGCGCCGCGCCCCGGTGCTGCCGGAGGAGTGCCGCGCGGAGATCCTGCCGCCGCTGCAGATCGGCCGGCGCCGCAGCCGCCCGTCGCGGCGGCCGATGGTGATCGGCCGGCCGTGAGCAGCCCCTCCTTCCCGCTGGAGGGCGGCTGCCTGTGCGGCGCCGTGCGCTACCGCATCGACGGGCCGGTCGCCTCGGTCGACTATTGCCATTGCCGGATGTGCCAGAAGGGCACCGGCAACCCGGCCGTGGCCTGGGCGACCGGCCCGTTCGCGAGCTTCCATTGGACGAAGGGCCGGCCGCGCGGCTTCCGCTCGTCGCCGGTCGGGCGGCGCTGGTTCTGCGCCGATTGCGGCTCGCCGCTGGCCTTCGAGGGCTTCGAGCCCCAGGGCAAGACCATGGGCATCACTTTGGCGACGCTGGACGACCCGATGGCGCTGCGGCCGCGCCAGCACGCCTGGATCGGCACCCGCATCCCCTGGCATGCGATCGACGAGACCCTGCCGCAGTATGAGGATGAAGGACCGGCCAGCGGGATTTGACCGCTACGCGCTCGCCGGCGCCGCACCGTTGCGGCGGCCGGGCAGCCGGGCGAAGACCAGGACGTTGCCGAGCAGCACCAGCGCCACCCCGGCCACCGCCGTCGCGGTCCAGACATAGCCCTCCAGCAACGCCGAGACATTCAGCGCCACCAGCGGGAACAGCACGGTGGAATAGGCCGCCTTGTCGGCGCCGATGCGGCCGACCAGCGTCAGATAGGCCAGGAAGGCGATCACCGAGCCCGGGATGGCGAGGTAGAGTAGCGCCCCGACATAGGCGGGCGACGGGTCGAAGCGCCAGGGCGTGCCCTCCACCAGCACCACGGCCAGCAGGATCAGCGTGCCGTAGACCATGCCCCAGGCCGTGGTGGTCCAGGGCGTCAGGCCGCGGCGCCGGTGCATCACGGCGAAGACGTTGCCGACCCCGAAGCCCATGGTGCCGGCCAGCGCCAGGCCGAGGCCGTAGAGCATCCGAAGGTCGAGCTGTGCCGGGTCGATGCCGAACAGCAGCCACAGCCCTGCCAGACCGACCGCGCCGCCGGCGAGGACGCGCGGCTTCAAGGGCTGGCCGAGCGCGACCCGGCTGAACAGCGCGGTCCAGACGCTGCCGGTGGAGAAGGCGACGGCGACCAGGCCGCTCGGGACATAGGCCGAGGCGTGGTAGACCAAGAGGAAGTTGCCGCTGAACAGCGCCAGGCCCTGGCCGAGGCAGGCCAGATGGTCGCGGGGGCGCAGGGTCTCGCGCCGGCGCGTCACCAGCAGCAGTACGGCCATCACCGCAGCGGCCAGGGCGAAGCGGTAGAGGATCGACAGCTCCACCGCCACCGGGCCGATCTGGTAGTGGATGGCGATCCAGGTGGTGCCCCAGATCAGGACGACGAGCAGGTACAGGGCGGCGGTCATGGGAGCTCAGGAGTTCCGGAATCTCGAGCGTCACCCTGCGCCTGCCGGCGGCCGCGTGATTGCACGTCCTTGCGCAGTTTCCACGCGGGCCCTGGCCGGCGACCGGGCGCAGGCCTAGAGTCCGGAGACCATGAACCGGCCCGGACCGAGGATCGACGAGACCCCGCTGCAGCGCCTGGCGGCGCGCTACGGCGTGGCCGCGGCGCTGGCGTCGTCGCGCGCGGTCTTGGAACGGACGGTCGAGATCGGCGACGGCTTCACCCTGGCGGAATGGTGGAACGCCCACGACACCACCGGCTACCACTCCCCCGGCCACCACACGCTGAGCCTGTATCTGGAGGGCGGCGAAGGCACCCGGCGCATCGGCTTTCCCGGCCGCTTCGGCGGCCCCGGCCGGTTCTGCCTGCTGCCGGCCGAGCATGAATCGCACTGGGTCCTGAGCCGACCGATGCGCTTCCTGCATTTCTATTTCGACCGCGGCGCCCTGGCCGCGGCCGGCGCCGCCGCGCATGACGCCGACATCCGCGAGACCACGCTGCCGGACGACACCTTCTTCGACGATCCGGACGCGGCCCGGCTAATGGCCGGGCTGATCCGGCTGGACTGGGGCGACGCCGGCGCCCGGCTGGCGGCGACCCAGTCCGGGCATGAGCTCTTGGCCCATCTCGCCGGCCGCAGGCTGCGCCGCCGCCCCTCCCCCGCCCTCGACGGCGGCCTGGCGCCCCATGTCCGCCGCCGGGTGCTGGAGGCGATCGAGGCGGCCCTGGACGAGCCGTTGACGCTGGGCCGGCTGGCCGCCGTCGCCGGGCAGTCGGAGTTCCATTTCGCCCGGATGTTCCGTGCCTCGGTCGGGCTGCCGCCGCACGCCTATGTGCTGGCCCGGCGGCTGGACCGCGCCCGAAGGCTGCTGGCCGAGGGCGACCGGCCGCTGGCCGAGATCGCCGCCGCCTGCGGCTTCACCCATCCGAGCCATCTGACCCGGCATTTCCGCGCCGCCTTCGGCGGCCCGCCCGGTGCCTGGCGGGCGGCGGTGCGGGGCTGAATCCGGCTTCACCCGTCCCCGGACCGAAGTCATAGTGATGGAAACGGGGGAGAACAAAGCGATGCGGCGGAGTCTGTGCCTGGCCTTCGGCCTGGGGATGCTCGCGTCTGGCCCGGCCTGGGCCCAGGCGACAGCGGAGGGGGCGGCGAGGCTGCAGGCCGCGCTGGAGGCGTGGCAGCCTTCGGTCGGCAGGCTGAGCCTGGACGAGGTCGACGCGGTCACGCGGATGACGATGATTCCGTTTTCCGTCAGCGACTGGCAGGTGACGGCGGACGGCGACGGCTACCGTGTCGCGGTCCCGGGATTCCGCTGGTTGCTGAGTGGGGAGCTGGAGGAGCACCAGGACCCCACGGTCCTGTCCTGCGACGCCGAATCCGTGCGCGCCGTGCCGACATCCGCCGGGACGTTCATCCTGGGCTCCGACCGGCTGCTGGCCTGCCGGGTGGGCAATATCGGCCGGATCGTCGCCAAGTCCCGGCGTGTCACCGGAACTGTCGATCCCGGAGCCCCCGCCAACACCACCATCGTGGTCACGTTCGAGCAGGTCTCGATCGAAGGCGGGACGACCCGCGTGCCGACCATCGACCGGCTGGAGCTGACCCGCAGCGCCAAGGCGGTCGCCGACGGGCGCGTGGATCTCGATGCCGACATCACGATCGAGGGCCTCGCCTACCCCTTCCCCGACGGCGTGGGCGAACTTCGGATCGACCGGATCCTGTTCGACTGCGGCATGCCGGGGACCGATGCGGCGGGCCTGACCCGGTCGGCCGTTGCCCTGATGAAGGCGGAGCGCCGCAAGACCGATGCCGCGCCCGACACGATCGGGCCCCTGCGTGATCGCGTGATCGCCGGCCTGGGCAAGGTCGGCACCACGACCCTCACCGCTGCGGGCCTCCAGGCGAAGCGGAATGAGGTGTCCATCGGGCTCTCGTCGCTCGCGGTCGGGTTCGGCTACCGCGACTTCGACCGCGATGGCGCCGGTATCACCCTTCGCCTCGACATGAAGGATCTCTCGGTCGGCCCGCGATGGCGCTATGCCGCCTGGACGCCCACGGACAGCATCATGCAGGTCTCGATCGAGGGCTTCCCTTTCTGGGAGATTTTCGATGCCTTCCTGGCGGACCGCCCCGCCGACTCCCAGGAAGACCAAGAGTTGTTCCGGCGCGCGCGCATGCGTCTCTCCGTCGACGCCATGCAGCTTTCCGCGCCGGACGCGGCGCTCGAATTCGGCGGCTCCGTCGCCAGAGTTCCCGACGCGGTCAACGGGTGGGCCGGCGCCCTGAGGCTGCGCCTGACCGGGATCGACGGGCTGGTCAAGGCGCTGCAGGCCGACCCCAAGGCCAGCCAGGCCGCGGCGGGGCTGACCATGGTGCAGGTGCTGGGGCGGCAGACCACGCTGCCCGACGGCCGGACGGCGCGCGACTACGAGATCGTGATCGATCCGTCCGGCAAGGTCCTGGTCAACGGTGCCGACGTCCAGGCGCTGGTGCCGAAGGATCTGTGACCAGTCCAGTCACCCGCCGTAGTAGCTGCGGTACCAGTCGACGAAGCGGGGGATGCCGACCTCGATCGGGGTCGAGGGGCGGTAGTCGACGGCCGCCTCCAGCTCCTCGACATCGGCATAGGTCTCGGGCACATCGCCGGGCTGCAGGTCGCGGAACAGCTTCTGCGCCTCGCGGCCCAGCGCCCGCTCCAGCACCGAAATCATGTCCAAGAGCGCCACCGGCCGGGTGTTGCCGATGTTGTACAGGCGGTAGGGCGCGGCGCTCGAGGCCGGGTTCGGGCGGTCGCCGGTCCAGGCGGGGTCGGGCTGCGGCACCCGGTCCAGCACCCGGGCCACGCCTTCGACCAGGTCGTCGACATAGGTGAAGTCGCGCAGCATGTGGCCGTGGTTGAACACCTCGATCGGCCGGCCTTCCAGGATGGCGCGGGTGAACAGGAACATCGCCATGTCCGGCCGGCCCCAGGGGCCGTAGGCGGTGAAGAAGCGCAGGCCCGTCACCGGCAGGCGGTAGAGATGGCTGTAGGAATGCGCCATCAGCTCGTTCGCCTTCTTGGTCGCAGCGTACAAGCTGAGCGGATGGTCGACATTCTGGCGCACCGAGAACGGCATCGCCGTGTTGGCGCCGTAGACCGAGCTGGAAGAGGCGTAGACCAGGTGGCGCACGCCGTGGTGGCGGCAGCCTTCCAGCACGTTGAGGAAGCCGACGACATTGGAATCGACATAGACCTCGGGATGGGTCAGCGAGTGCCGCACCCCGGCCTGGGCGGCGAGATGCGCCACCCGGCCCGGCTTCACCTCGGCGAACAGTTCGGCCATGCCCGGCCGGTCGGCAATGTCGAGCCGGCGGAAGGCGAAGCCCGGGCGCTCGGCCAGCCGCTCCAGCCGCGCCTCCTTGAGGCGCACGTCGTAATAGGGGTTGAGATTGTCGACCCCGACCACCCGGTGCCCGGCGTCGAGCAGCCGCCGGGCCAGGGCGAAGCCGATGAAGCCGGCGGCCCCGGTGACCAGGATCGGCTCGGCGGTGGCGGCAGGCATCTAGAGGCTCCAATAGGCCAGGCGCGGCGGCACGCTCGCCGGATCCAGCGCCGATTTCACATCCATGACCAGGCCGCCCTCGCGCAGGCAAGCCCACAATCCGTCGAGCGGCCGATCGAGGTAGGCCCGGTGCGGCACCGCCAGCACCAGCGCATCGAGGTCGCGGAAGGCGTCGAGGCCGGCGAGGTCGAGGCCGTATTCGTGCCGCGCCCGCGCCGGATCGGCCAGCGGGTCGTGCACCAGCGGCGCGATGCCGTAGGAGCGCAGCTCGGCGACGATGTCCGGCACCCGGCTGTTGCGCAGGTCGGACACGTTCTCCTTGAAGGTCAGGCCGAGGATGCCGACCCGGGCGCCGAGGATGGTGCGGCCCTGGCGCGCCAGCACCTTGACCAGCTTGGCCCCCAGGAAGGCGCCCATCTGGTCGTTGATGCGGCGGCCGGCCAGGATCATCTCCGGCCGGTAGCCCACCGCCTCGGCCTTGGCGGTCAGGTAATAGGGGTCGACGCCGATGCAGTGGCCGCCGACCAGGCCGGGCTGGAACTTCAGGAAGTTCCATTTGGTGCCGGCGGCGGCCAGCACCTCGGCGGTGCGCAGGCCCAGCCGGTCGAAGATCATCGCCAGCTCGTTCATCAGCGCGATGTTGAGGTCGCGCTGGGTGTTCTCGATCACCTTTGCCGCCTCGGCCACGCGGATCGACGGCGCCCGGTGCAGGCCGGCGGGGACGATGGCGCCATAGGCCGCCGCCACCCGCTCCAGCGTCGCTTCGTCCTGGCCCGACACGACCTTGACGATGCGCTCCAGCCGGTGCTCGCGGTCGCCGGGGTTGATCCGCTCCGGCGAATAGGCCAGGGCGAAGTCGATGCCGGCACGCAGGCCGGAGGCGCGGGCCAGGGCCGGGCCGCAGACCTCCTCGGTGGCGCCGGGATAGACGGTGGATTCGAACACCACCACGGCGCCGGGGGTCAACGCCCGGCCGATGGTCTCGCAGGCGCGCAGCAGCGGCCCGAAATCCGGCCGGCGCTCGGCATCGATCGGGGTCGGCACGGTGGCGATGAAGAAGGAAGCGCCTGCGAGGTCCGCCGGATCGGCGGTGGCGGCCAGGCCGCTGCCGGCCAGGTCCGCCGGCTCGACCTCGCCGGTGACGTCATGGCCCTCGCGCAGGGCGGCGACGCGGGCCGGATCGATGTCGAAGCCGATGGTGCCGGGGAAGCGCCGGGCGAAGGCCAGCGCCACCGGCAGCCCCACATAGCCGAGCCCGATCACGGCGATGCGTTCCGGGGTCATCGGGGCCACCAAGCGCTGAAGGGTTCGCTGCGTCCCCTTCGCCGCCTTCTTCCTAGTCCCCCCTCCCCTTGGGGGGGGGGGGGGGGGGGGGGGGGGGGGGGGGGGGGGGGCGGGGGGGGCGGGGGGGGGGGGGGGGGGGGGGGGGGGGGGGGGG
>NZ_JASATH010000203.1:0-14353 GCF_038440215.1 Inquilinus sp. OTU3971
AAACGGGGGCCCCCCCCCGCGGGCCCCCCCCCCGGGGGGCGCCGGGGCGGGGCCGGCGCAGCCGGCCAGGACCAGCCCGAGCAATGCAGCCAGGGCCGCGACGCGAGAGATCGACGGCATTTACGCGGCGCCTCCGTCCGGATCCTCGTCGCCGTCGATGCGGTGCCCCTCGTGCCGGCGGTCGTCGCGCTCGGCCGTGTCGGTGTCGCGCCGCTTCTCCGCCCCGGTGCGGCCGAAGCGGGCGCGGTTCTCCTGCGCCTGCGCCTCCTTCTCGGCGCGGGCTTTGGCCTTGCGCGCCTGCCGCAGATTGATCACCTCGCCCATCGTCCGCTCCCTCCGTGCGGTCGAGACTAGCCGAAACGGCGATGCGGGATAAGATCGCAGCAACGCGATTGTCCCGGTGTTTTGTCCCAATCCTGATTTGTATTGTGAATCTGTCCGATGATTTCCGATCATGCGCCGGAGTCGCAACCCCGCACGACGCCCGCAGCGCCTTGAAGAAATTCGCCTTCGGTCTCCTCATCCTCCTGGTCCTGCTGGTCGCCGCGGTGCTCATGGTGCCGGGGCAGCTCGACTGGACGCCGTATCGCGCCCGCATCGCCCAGGAGATCGGCGACCTGACCGGCCGTGCCGTCACCATCGACGGGCCGGTCTCGTTCGAGATGCTGCCGATGCCGCGCCTCACCGCCGGCGATGTCCGCGTCGCCAGCGTGCCGGGCGCCACCGTGCCGGACCTGCTGGCCGCGAACGGCGTCGACCTGCGGGTGGCGCTGCTGCCGCTGCTGCTCGGCCGCATCGAGGTGGTGGGCGTCTCCTTCGACCAGCCGAGCGTGGCGCTGGAGACGCTGCCGGACGGCCGGCGGTCCTGGGACGGGCTGGGCGGGGACATCGGCCACCGGCTCGATTCCGTCCGCGCCGTGATCCGCCAGGGCTCGATCCTGTGGCTCGACCGCCGCAACGGCCGCCAGCTCGAGGTCGAGGCGGCGGATGTCCGGCTCAGCGCGCCCGGCCCGGGCGGGCCGGTCTCGATCAGCGGCGCCGGCGTCCTCGCCGGCGTGCCGATGACGCTCGATCTGGCGCTGCAGCCGCGCTCGCCGCTCGGCGCCCTGCCGGTGACGGCGACGGTCGGGCTCGACGCCACCGAGGCGCGGCTCGGCGGCCTGCTGCGGCCCGATGGCGGCCTGCAGGGCGACGTCTCGGTGGTCGGCAAGGATCTCGACGCCAGCCTGGCGCGGATCGGCGTCAAGCTGCCGGCCTCCGCGTCCCGGCCCGGCGTCTTCGCTCTGCGCGCCACGGTGCAGGCCCGGGCGGACGACACCGGAGTCGAGCGGATCGAGCTGACCGACCTCACCGCCGATCTCGGCGACATGCGCGCCGCCGGCGGCGTCGCCGTCACCCTCGCGGCAGTGCCGCGGGTCGAGGCGACGCTCGGCTTCAACCGCCTGGCCCTGGCCGACTGGGTCGGCGACGGCGTCGATCCGGCGACCCTGGCCGGGCGCCTGGCCGCGATGCTGTCGCGCAAATCGGCACTGCCGGTCGCCGGCACGCTCGACCTCTCGGTCGCGGCGCTGGCGGTGCGCGACGGGCTGGTGCGCGACCTGCGGCTGCAGGCGACGCTCGACCCGGCGCGGATCGGCCTGACCCGCCTCGCCTTCGGCCTGCCCGGCGGCGCCTCGGCCACGGCCTCCGGCGCCATCCGCCTCGACGGCGACCGGCCGGCGGCGGACCAGCTCTTGGTCCAGCTCGCGGCCGAGGACCTGCGCGGCGCGCTCGACTGGGCCGGTATCGATCCCGGCGCGGTCCCGGCCACGGCGCTGCGCCGCGGCAGGATCGCCGGCACCCTGAACGGCGACGTCGCCAATCTGCGGGTGTCCGGCCTCGACGCCGATCTCGACGGCAATCGGCTTTCTGGCGCCCTGACCTATGTCGGCGGCGACCGGCCCGGCCTCGGTGCCCGGCTGACGATCAGCCGGCTCGACATCGACGCCTACCGCCCGGCCGGCGCGCCGCCGCTCTCCGGCCTGCTGCA
Organism: Inquilinus sp. OTU3971; assembly: GCF_038440215.1. Lineage (NCBI taxonomy): Bacteria > Pseudomonadati > Pseudomonadota > Alphaproteobacteria > Rhodospirillales > Rhodospirillaceae > Inquilinus > Inquilinus sp. OTU3971. Next base: position 2,030 of record NZ_JASATH010000203.1, read on the forward strand.
ATCCGACCCCGGGCTGCGCGACCGCGTGCTGGCGGCGCTGACCGGGGCCGACGTCAATCTCGACGCCACGGTCGATGCCGTGGCGGTCGACGGCGCCGCCTTCACCGGGCTGCGGCTCGAGGCGACGCTGGCCCAGGGCGCGCTGACCCTCCACAGCGGCCGCGTCGAGGGCCCGGGCGGGATGGGGCTCAGCCTGAACGGCGCCATCGGCCGGCTCGCCAGCCTCGACGACATCGACCTGCAGGCGACGCTCGATGCCCAGGATCCCTCGGCGCTGCTGCGCGCGCTGCGTCTGCATGGGGCGGTGCCGACCCCCCCGGCCGGCCCGCTCAAGGCCTCGCTGCGGCTGCGCGGCGACCCGGCTTCGCTGTCGGTCGACGGCTCGGTCGACGCCCTCGGCGGCACGGTGGCGCTGGGCGGCAGCCTGTCCGAAGCGGCCACGGCGCCACATGCCATACTCGGCCTGCGCCTGACCCATCCGGACCTGCCGGGGCTGCTGCAGCGGGTCGGCGAGGGCGGCCTGGCGGCGCCCGATCTCGGCGGCATCGACCTTTATGCCGATGCCGACTGGGCCCGCGGCCGGCTGCGCCTCGACAACCTGCAGGGCACGGTCGGCCCGGTGTCGCTGGGCGGCACGGTCGAGCTCGACGCCGGCGGCGCCCGGCCGCGCCTCGCGGTGTCGCTGCGCAGCACGGCGCTGCCGCTCGACCGGCTGCTGGCCGGGCTGGCGCCGTCCGGCGACGCCGCCGGGCAATGGCCGGCGCGGCCCTTCGACCTCGGCGGCCTGGCCCGGATCGACGGCAATCTCGACCTCGACGCGGCGGCGGTCTCGCTCGCCGGCTGGACCCTGGACCAGCCGGAGCTGCACGCCCGGCTCGACCAGGGCGGACTCACTCTCGACCGGCTCTCGGCCGGCGTGGCCGGCGGCCGGCTCGGCCTCAACGGCCGGATCGACTGGAACAATGCCGGCGGGCCGCGCTGGTCCGGCCATGCCGACCTGGTCGACGCCGACCTCGCCGCCATCCTGAAGCTGTCGGCCGGGCCGCAGGGCGTCGCCGGCCGGCTCGATCTCGGCCTCGACGCGACCTCGGCCGGCAACAGCGTCGCCGGCCTGGTCTACGGGCTGGACGGCAAGGGGCTGGTGGCGGTGCGCGACGCCTCGCTGGCCGGCATCGACCTCGCCGCGGCCGGGCGCCTGCTGGCCGATCCGGGGCTGCCGGGCGCCTTCCTCGAAGGGCTGCGCGCCGCCTTCGCCGGCGGCAGCACCAAGGTGCCGGCGATCAACGCCACCTTCGCCATCGCCGACGGCACCGCGACCTCGACCGATCTGCGCCTGGTCACCGACACGGCGCTGGGGACCGGCGGCTTCACCCTCGACCTGCCGCGCTGGCGCCTCGACCTCGGCATCGATGTCGGCTTCCGCGCCCATCCCGACGTGCCGGCGGTGGGGCTGCGCTTCGACGGCACCCCCTCGGCCCCGGTGCGGCGGCTGGAGACCAAGGCGCTGGAGGACTGGGCCGCCGCCCGTGCCGCCATCCGCCCGACCGAACCCATGGCGCCGGCCGAACCGGAAGCGCCGGCCGGACCGACCCCCGGGGCTCCGGCCGAACCGGCCCCGGAAAAACCGGCCCCGGACGCACCGGCCCCGGACGCACCGGCGGAGCCGCCTCCGGGGCCCTGAGCGGGTGCCGGCTTTGCCGCCCTGCATGATCTTGCAGCTAGACGGGCGCCGCGCTGATCGGCTGAGTCGTCCGTGGTGGGTGCAATCGGTCGTGGGGCGGCATGGGCATCTTCTCCGTATGGCCGTATGCCGTGCTGATCGGCGCGGCCTGGCTGGTGCTGAGCGCTCCGGTCTTCCGGGCCGTGGACGAGCCGCACCAGCACGGCCGGCGGACGGCGACGCTCGACGGCCTGCGCGGCTTCCTCGCCTTGAGTGTCTTCGCGCATCATCTGGTCATCACCCACGGATACATCGAGACGGGGATCTGGGAGCTGCCGCCTTCGGCCGTCTACACCCTGCTCGGGCAGATCGGCGTCATGCTGTTCTTCATGATCACCGGCTTCCTGTTCTGGGGGAAGCTGCTCGACAGCAAGGGCCGCCCGGATTGGACGGCGCTCTATATCGGCCGGATCTTCCGCATCGGCCCGATGTATCTCCTGGCCGTCGGCCTGATGCTCGCCATTGTCGCCTGGCGGACCGGCTTCACGCTGCGGGAGCCGGCCTGGACCGTCGCGGCCGCGGCGCTGCACTGGCTGGCGCTCGGCCTCTCGCCGCTGCAGCCCGACGTCAACGGCTATTCCGGGACCGGGCTGATCCTGGCCGGGGTGACCTGGACGATCTTCGTCGAATGGCTGTTCTACGGCTCCCTGCGTCTGATGGCCGGCGCCGCCCGCGGGACCCCCGGAGGCGAGCCGCTGCGCTTCGCCGGCGGTGGCCTCCTGCTCTGCCTGGCCGTCCTGGCGGTCGCGTCCTGGTCGGCGGAGCTGTCCTTCGCCCGTCCGACGCCGGGGCTGCTGGTCGCCGTCCTGGCCGCCCTCTTCGCCGCCTTCTTCTCCGGCATGGCGACGGCCTGCCTGGTCCGGCGCGACGCCCGGCCGCGCCTGCCGGACTGGGCGGCATCGCTGCTGGCGCTGGCCTGCCTGGCCACGGTGTTCCTGGCCTTCGGCGACATGGTCGGCCCGCTCCAGATCGTCCTGGTGGCGGTGTTCTTCGCCCTGGTCTGCGACGGCGGCACGCTGTTCGGCCTGCTGTCGACCCGCCCGGCCCGGCGGCTGAGCACGATCAGCTACAGCCTCTATCTGATGCAGGGCCTGGTCCTGACGGTCGTCTTCGCGGTTCCGCCGGTCCGCGGCTTCGCCATGGCCGGCCCGATCCGATTCTGGCTGGTCGGCGGCCTGTGCGCGCTGCTGCTCCTGGCCGTCTCGGCGGCGACCTATTGCCTGGTCGAGCGACCGGGCATCGCGCTGGGGCGCCGGGTCCGCTCCCGGCAGGCCGGCCCGCCCCGGACCGGCCTGCGCGGCGCGACGGTTCCATAGCGGACGGACGTCACCGCCCAGGTGAGGCGAGGGCAGGCATCCGCGCGCAGCCGCGGACCTCTGGACCGTCTCCGATGGGCGGAAAGCGGCCGGCTCGACGCTCTGCGAATGGTGTCCGTGGCCGACCGGGTTCGTGGCGCAACTCCGCAGCGGGATGATGCGGACGCAGTTGTTGACACTTCCAGATGACAACGGCATTGACGGCCCCGATGCTGCATCAGGATGGGGAGCATCGTGGACCACGACCGCATGATCAGGAAGGTACTCGGCGACAATATGATGGTCGGGACCGCGAGGATGTTCCTCATTTTGGGGCTGATCTCGGTCGTCGGCGGCACTATCGCATGGCTCATCGGTCCCTAAGCGACGCTGCCCAGCCTGGAGCTGAACGGTCGCGATAGGGTCCTGGAGAGCGGTGTGATTTCTGAAATCGCCAAATTGCCGAAGGGAAAGAGCTATGTGCTCAAGCCCTCTGCACTCGCCTCTGCATTGCAAGGGGCCGGGGTGACCGTTGACACCCATTTGGTGCGCGCGCCGAGCTGCATCTTCTGTTGTGACATCGGGATCGGCTTCGCGCCGTTCGCACTTTAGCGACCGACACCCGTGAGGTGCGGAGCGGGTTCGCAATACTCGATCAGCAATTCGGTGAGGACCCGTATCTTCCGCGCGGGATGCTGACCTGGCGGGCGGACGACATATGCACCGGCCGGAGGCGGTGGATGACGTGTCATGATCGGCACAAGCGCGCCGGAGGCCACATATTCATGGGTGAGGCAATCGGGCAGGTACGCGATCCCGAGTCCTGCTGTCGCGGCGGCGACTAGAGCTATGCCGTTGTCGGCCTTGAAGCGCCCCTGCGGACGAACCGTGATGATCTTGTCGCCATCCATGAGCTGCCAGCTTTCGGTGCCCTGCATGAGAGCCTCGTGAGCGGCGAGTTCCTCCGGCGTCTCGGGCGACCCATGCGCCTTGATGTAGTCCGGGCTCGCGACGAACTTCCCATAGATTGGTCCGACGCGTCTTGCGATCAAATTGGAGTCCTGAAGATAGCCAACCCGTATCGCACAATCATAACCCTCTGTGATGAGATCGACGAAGCGATCGCTGTAGCATGTGTGGATTTGGAGCTGAGGGTGGCGGCGCGCCATTTCCGCGAGGATGGGAGCGAAGTGAGTCGGGCCGAAAGAAAGCGGCACGGCAACTCGCAAGCGGCCGCGAAGGTCGCCGGCGGGTAGGATCGTTTCCCTGGCTACGTCGATCTCGGCGCAGACCCTGGCGGCATAATCTCGGAACGTGGCCCCTGCTTCCGTGAGAGCGGCGCCCCGGGTGGTCCGTGCAAGAAGCTGGACACCCAGTTCCGCTTCAAGCCGGAAGAGTCGCCGACTGACGATTGACTTGGAGATGCCGAGCCGGAGCGCAGCAGGTGAAACTCCCCCAGCATCGGCCACTTCTACGAAGGTCCGCAGCTCTTCGATATCCATTTGGCGTTCCCCATTCCGCGACACAGCGTGCCGGACCTTGGCACTACCTCATCACCCGACGGAACGGCAAATTGCGCCCGGCAAGCGTCGCCCGCTGGCGCATGTCTCCGCAAAACCAGTGCCGCATAAAGCGGCAGCAAAGGACGCAATAATGACCTTTCGTAACGGCCTTGCCTCGCTTCTTCGTCCCGAGGACTCGGTCCTCGTTCTGATCGATCATCAGGCTTTTCAGCTTACGAACGTGAACAGCCATGATCCGCAGGCCGTGGTCAATAATGTGACCGCGCTCGCGAAGCTTGCGAAAGCTTTCAACGTTCCGACTATCCTCACGAGCGTGCTTGCGGCGCGTGGCGGCCTGCTTTTCAAGCAGATCACGGACGTCTTCCCGGACCAAGAGGTGATCGACCGTACCTGGGTGAACACCTGGGAGGACAAGAAGGTGGTCGACCTCGTCAAGGCAACCGGCCGCAAGCAGCTGATCATCGCAGGCCTGTGGACCGAAGTCTGCGTCGCCATGCCCGTCATCCAGGCCGCCGGCGAAGGCTGGGACGTGACCGTGATCACCGACGCGTCGGGCGGCGTTTCGACCGAGTCGCACGAGGTTGCCATCCAGCGGATGATCGCGGCCGGCGCGAACCCGATGACCTGGATGGCGCTGGCCGGCGAGTGGCAGCGCGACTGGGCACGCACCGAGCATGTCGAAGAACTGACACAGATCCTGATCGATCACCTCGGCGGCAGCGGCATCGCGTATTTGTGGGAGCAGCAGTTGCTCAACACGCCGGTGCCGAGCACCGCTGGTTGATTTGAGCGGGGACGCAGAGATTCTCGAGCGGCGCGTTGCGGCAAAGCTGATTGCTTATCGAGCCTCGTCATCCCCTCTCACGCTGGGCGCGCCTTGGGCCAGCCTGGCGAATTGGTCGAACGTCGGGGTCGCGAGACGAACGGCATTGGGCTTTCATGGTTATCAGTGACCGAGGCCGGGCGCCAGCCTCGCGACCTCGGGTCGAATACGGTCCTTCGTGTTAGGGGCGCGCGACGCGGTTAACGCAATATTCATTGCGTTAACCGGCGCGACTCGTTCATGATACGTTCCATGGAACCCGCAGCAGCCGATCTCGACGTCCAGGCCTTCTGCCGCAGCCTCGCGCTGCAGCAGATCCAGATGCTCACCCGCCTGGCCGAGATCGCCATGCAGCTGGCCGAGGCCGAAGGCGCCCGCGCCGTCGAAGCGCAGGCCAGGGCCGCCCAGGCCCGCGCCGCCGGGCCCAAGGTCGACGAGACTTCGGTGCAGGCGGCCAGGGCCGAGGCGCAGGAGGCCGGGCTGGCCTTCAGCCGCTTCTCCCGCTCGGTGCAGCGCTCGCTGGCGCTGCGCAGCCGCGCCGCCGACCAGCTCTGTGCCCGCGACAAGGCCCAGGCTGCCGACCGCAAGGCCGCCCGCAAGGCCCGCCGCGACCGCCACCGCCGCGAGGTCGAGGATGTGCTGCGCGACATGATCTGGGATCAGGTCGAGGATCAGGGCCGCATCGACGCCCTGCATGCCGAGCTCGAGGAGCGGGTCCAGGATCTCTACGACGACGAGGTCTCGGTCGAGGACCGACCGCTGGGGTCGGTGATGGCCGGTCTGGCCTGCGGCCTCGGCCTCGCCGAGGAATGGCAGCGCTGGGCCACCGGTTGGCCGGCCACGCCAAGCCCCTCCCGGCCGTCCGGCAGCGAGGCAAAGATGCGGGCCGAGCGGACCCGGCGCCGGGACGCCGCCGTCGCCGTCGTCGAGCGGGCCTTCCCCGAGATCGATCCGGCCCGGATCCCGGGGATCAGGGCCGGGCTGGCGGTGCGGCTGCAGGAGGCCGACGTGATCGAATGGCTCGACACCGAGACCGCCTTCACCGTCGGCCGCCGCCTCTGCCGCTCCCTCGGCATCGACCCCTATCTCTGCCACGACCGCCCGGACATCGCCGACACCGGGTGACGGGACCACCGGGCTATCTCCCCTCAAAAAGGCGTCATCCCGCGCAAGGGGGAATGACGACCGGAGGGGTGGTCATGCCAGCCCCCGCTCAGCGCCCGATCACGCAGTTGATCCACAGCACCACGGCCTGCGCCTCGGCCGAGGGGTTGGCGAAGCGGTGCGGCCGGCGGCTGGCGAAGCGGAAGCCGTCGCCGGCTTCGAGCGTCCAGCTCTCGGCATCGACCGTCAGCGCCATCGCGCCCTCCAGCACCGTGCCGGCCTCCTCGCCGGCATGGGTGTAGAACTCGTCGCCCGTGCTCGCACCAGGCTCCATCGTCACCAGGAACAGGCTCAAGCCGCCGTCGCCGGCCGGGCTCAGCAGCTGCTTGGTGATGCCGGACCGCCACAGGTTCAGCCCCGGCCGCTCGGCCCGGCGCAGCACCACCGTGCCCTCGGCCGGCGCCGGGCCGAACAGCCCGCCCAGCCCGACGCCCAGCACGTCGCCCAGCGCGGTCAGCACCTTCAGCGAGGGCGAGGACAGGCCGCGCTCGACCTGGCTGACGAAGCCGATCGACAGGCCGGACCGGGCCGAGACCGATTCCAGCGACAGGCCCTGGGCATGGCGCAGCGCCCGGATGCGGGCGCCCACGGTCAGGTCGATGCTCATGCGGGATCCGGTTTCATATAGGTGAAAATCGCTTGCCAAACCCGCCTGATTATGCCGATTTCATATCGGTGAAACCACTCCGGTGTGCCAGAACACCGGCGGACCGGCCGCGGAACGGCCGGATCGAATCCAACGACAGGGGGCAGGGCATGCGGATCAGGACGCTCATCCAGGCTGCGGCGGCCATGGCGGCGCTTGCGGCGGCGGTTCCGGCTTCGGCGGAGGTGCTGAAGGTCGGGTCGACCCCGACCGGCGTGCCCTTCACCTTCCTCGACACCAAGACCAACACCATCCAGGGCATCATGGTCGACCTGATCGGCGCGGTCGGCCAGGAGGCCGGCTTCGAGGTGCAGATCGAGCCGATGGCGTTCTCGACGCTGATCGCGTCGCTGACCTCGAACAAGATCGACCTGATCGCGGCGGCGATGTTCATCAGCCCGAAGCGGCAGGAGGTGATCGACTTCTCCGCCCCGATCTACACCTATGGCGAAGGGCTGATCGTCCCGAAGGACGACACCAGGGACTACACGACCCTGGCCGACCTCAAGGGCCTGACGGTCGGGGCGCAGGTCGGCACCACCTTCGTCGACGCGCTGCAGAGCAGCGGCCTGTTCGCCGAGGTCAAGGCCTACGACACCATCCCCGACATCCTGCGCGACGTGAATGCGGGCCGGATCGCGGCCGGCTTCGCCGACTATCCGATCCTGGCCTACAACCTGAAGGACGGCGCCATCCCCGGCGTCCGGCTGGTCGAGAGCTACAAGCCGACCTCGATCGGCTCGGTCGGCATCGGCCTGCGCAAGGGCGACCAGGCGCTGCGCGACAAGGTCGACGCGGCCCTGGCCAAGCTCAAAGCCGACGGCAGCATCGACCGCATCCTGGCCAAGTGGGGGGTGAAGCCGCAGGGCGCTTCCTGAGCCGCACGATGCAGAGCTTCCTCCGCGACGCCGCCGAGTTCCTGCCGATCCTGCTGCAGGGCGTCGGGCTGACCCTGCTGGTCACCGTCGGCGCCCTGGTGCTGTCGACATTGCTCGGCCTGGTCTGGGCCGTCCTGCGGGTCTCCGGCATCGGCCTGCTGTCGGGGCTCAGCGCCGCCCTGGTCAATGTGATCCGCGGCATCCCGATCATCGTCCAGCTGTTCTACCTCTACTTCGTGATGCCGGACCTCGGCGTGTCGCTGACCGCGCTGCAGGCCGCGATCATCGGCCTCGGCGTCGCCTATTCGGCCTATCAGGCGGAGAATTTCCGCGCCGGCATCCAGGCGATCGACAGGGGCCAGATCGAGGCGGCGCAGTCGATCGGCATGGGCTGGTGGCTGACCATGCGCCGGGTGATCCTGCCGCAGGCGGTGCGGATCGTGCTGCCGCCCTACGGCAACATCATGATCATGCTGCTGAAGGACTCGTCGCAGGCCTCGACCATCACGGTCGCGGAGCTGGCGCTGCAGGGCAAGCTGATCGCCTCCGCCTCGTTCAAGAACACCAGCGTCTTCACCCTGGTGGCGCTGATGTACCTGGCGATGAGCATCCCGCTGATCCTGCTGGTGCGCCACTTCGAGAAGAAGGCGGGCAAGCCGTGATCGAGCTCAGGGGCGTCCGCAAGCGGTTCGGCGCGGTCGAGGTGCTGAAGGGCATCGACGCCAGCGTGGCCAAGGGCGAGGTGGTCTGCATCATCGGCCCTTCCGGCTCCGGCAAGTCGACCATCCTGCGCTGCATCAACGGGCTCGAGGCCTATGAGGCCGGCGAGATCACGGTCGAGGGCCGGCGGGTCGACCGCGCCGCCCGGTCGATCGTCGAGATCCGCAGCCGCGTCTCGATGGTGTTCCAGCGCTTCAACCTGTTCCCGCACCGCACGGTGCTGGAGAACGTGATCGAAGGCCCGGTCTTCGTGAAGCGGCAGCCGCGGGCCGAGGCGGCGGAGCGCGGCCGCGCCCTGCTGGCCCGGGTCGGCCTCGCCGACAAGGCGGAGGCGCGGCCGTCGCAGCTGTCCGGCGGGCAGCAGCAGCGCGTCGCCATCGCCCGGGCGCTGGCGATGCAGCCGCAGGCGATCCTGTTCGACGAGCCGACCTCGGCCCTCGACCCCGAGCTGGTGGGCGAGGTGCTGGCGGTGATGCGCGGCCTGGCCGAGGACGGCATGACCATGGTCGTGGTCACCCATGAGATGGGCTTCGCCCGCGAGGTCGCCGACCGGGTGCTGTTCATCGACGGCGGCGTGATCGTCGAGCAGGGGCCGGCCAAGTCGGTGCTGACCGAACCGAGCCATCCCCGCACCCAGGACTTCCTGCGCCGAGTGCTCCACCCGCTCTGACATCGAGGCGAGACGTGGCCGACTATTTTCCGCTCGAACCCTCGCTCTGGGCCGCCACCGCGGCGCCCGCGCCGGATACGCCGCCGCTCGACGCGTCGGTCACCGCGGATGTGGCGATCATCGGCGGCGGCTATGCCGGGCTGTCGGCGGCGCTGCACCTGGCCGAGCGCGGCGTGCGCCCGGTTCTCTTGGAGGCGCGGCAGATCGGCTTCGGCGGCTCCGGCCGCAACGGCGGCCAGGTCATCCCGGGGCTGAAGCACGATCCGGACGCGCTGGTCGCCATGTTCGGGACCGAGCGGGGCGGCCGGCTGGCCGAGTTCGGCGGCGGCACCGCCGACCTGGTCTTCGACCTGATCGAGCGCCACGGCATGCAGGTGCCGCACCGGCGCGCCGGCTGGATCCAGGGCGCCCATTCGCCGGAGGGCCTGGCCGAGGCCGAGGCGCGGGCGGCGCAATGGGCGAAGCGCGGCGCCCCGGTGCGGCCGCTGGACAAGGCCGCGATCGGCCAGGCGCTCGGCACCGACCGCTATCTCGGCGGCTGGCTGGACGAGCGGGGCGGCGGCATCCAGCCGCTCGACTACGCCCGCGGCCTGGCCCGGGCGGCGCTGCAGGCCGGGGCGGTGATCCACGCCGGCACCCCGGTCACCGCGCTCGACCCGGCGGAGGGGCGGTGGCGGCTGCGCACCGCCGGCGGCGCGGCCGTGACCGCGGACCGGGTCCTGCTCTGCACCAACGGCTATTCGAAGGGGCTTTGGCCGCGGTTGGAGCAGACCATCATTGCCGCCAACTCCTTCCAGGTGGCGACCCGGCCGCTGACCGACCGCGAGCGCGAGTCGGTGCTGCCCGGCGGGCAGGTCAGCTCCGACACCCGCAAGCTGCTGCTGTACTTCCGGCTGGACCATCAGGGCCGACTTCTGATGGGCGGCCGCGGCCCGTTCCGCGAGCCCCGCGGTGCGTCGGACTGGGCCCATCTCGAGCGGGTAGTCGGCAAGCTGTTCCCGCAGCTCTCCGGCATCGCCATCGAGCATCGCTGGTGCGGCCGGGTGGCGGTGACGCGGGACTACCTGCCGCATCTGCACGAGCCGGCGCCGGGCCTCCTGGTCGACATCGGCTGCCAGGGCCGTGGCGTCGGGCTGCAGACGGCGATGGGCCGGGCGATGGCGGAGTACGTTGCCACCGGCGACGCCGCCGCCCTGCCGCTGCCGCCCGTGCCGATCCAGCCCCTGCCGCTGCACGCCCTGCACCGGCTCTACGTCTCCGCCGTGATCACCTGGTACCGGATGAGCGACGGCGGGCTTTAGCCCGCGAAGTGGCTGCCCGGCAGGCCGCGGCCGGCGTCCTTGATCTCGAACAGCCCACCGGCCAGCGGGTGCTGGCGCAGCGCCGCCTCCGACATCCCGGTCCGGGCGGTGGTGACGTAGAGCGTGGTCAGGCCGGGGCCGCCGAAGGCGCAGCTGGTGACATGTGGCGCCGGGATCGCTACGGCGCGGTCCAGCGTGCCGTCCGGGCGGAAGCGGCTGACCCGCGACCCGCCCCAATGCGCCACCCAGAGATGGCCGTCGCGGTCGACCGTCATGCCGTCCGGCACGCCGTCGTCCTCGGCGAAGATCACGAAGGGCCGGCGGTTGGAGATGGCGCCGCCGGCCAGGTCGAGGTCGTACGCGTAGACCACCCGACGCTCCGAATCCGCCTCGTACAGGATGTGGCCGTCGGGCGAGAAGGCGGGGCCGTTGGTGACGATGTAGCCGTCATCCATGCGGCGCCAGCGGTGGTCGGGGTCGAGCCGGTAGAAGGCGCCGGTCGGCTCGGTGCAGTTGAACTCCACGGTCCCGGCCCAGAGCCGGCCCATCGGGTCGACCTTGCCGTCGTTGAAGCGGTTGCCAGGCCGGTCCGGCTCCGGGTTGCCGATCGGCGTCACCCTTCCCTCCGGCAGGTCGATCAGGTGGAAGCCGCTGCGCAGCCCGGCCACCAGCCCGCCGCGGCGGCGCGGCGCGATGAAGCCGATCGGCTCCGGCATTGGCCATTCCACCTGCGCCCCGGTCGCCGGGTCGTAGCGCAGGATCCGCGGCTGCAGGATGTCGACCCAGTACAGCGCCTGCTCCTCGGCCAGCCACAGCGCCCCTTCGCCCAGCGTCGCCCCGGCCGCCCAGATGCAGAGCGCGTCCTGACCCATCGCCTTGCCTTCCCGTTCCGCGCCGAATCGCCCGGCCGCTTCAGATCGCGATTGTGGTCAGAAATGCCCCGGGGTCCAGTCCGGCGTCTCGGCCCCGGCCGCCTGGCGCAGCGCCTCCAGCAGCGCCGGTGAGGGCCGGCTGGTGACCCGCAGCTTCTGCTGCCGCTGGAAGGCGGCGATGGCGTTGCGGGTCTGGCGGCTCAGCCGGCCATCCACCGGGCCGGCGTTGTAGTTCATCATCGTCAGCAGCTGCTGGATCTCCCGCAGCTGCGCATCGCCGGCCGGCTGGCTGGCCGGTGCGGCCGGCTCCGCTGGAGCGGCCGGGGCAGCGGGGACCGCGGCGACCTGCTGCTGCGGGGCCGGCCGAGCCGCGGTCGGCGGTGGCGAGCCAGGCGCCCGGCCCTCCGGTGCGGTGCTCCGTTCGCCTGTGGTCGCCACGGGCGCAGCGGCGGTCGGTTCGGGCCGGGCCGTGGTGGGCGGCCGAGAGGCCGGGGCCCGGCCCTCCGGCGTGGCCGACGACCCCGTTGTCGCCGGCTCTGCCGCTGTCGCGGCGGCCTGTGCCGACCGGGCGGCGGGCGGCGGGGAAGCCGGGGCCCGGCCTTCCGTCTGTTCCGACGGGGTGGAGGGTGGTGGGGAGGCGGCCTGACCATGCGGTGCAGCCGTCTGCTCAGCCGCGGCCGTCTCGGTCGCGGCGGGTTCGGCCGGCGGCTCC
>NZ_JASATH010000204.1:0-14144 GCF_038440215.1 Inquilinus sp. OTU3971
ACGCAATAGAACATTGCGTTCACAACCGGGTCCTGGAGCCAAATCCTGCGTTCCGCCTCCCTCCAGGGTGTTGGTTTCGAACCCAACCCGCCCGTCGCCGGGCGGAGCGGACGGCGGGGTGAGCCGTGATCTCCGCCGTGGGGATATTCCTCTGATGCCGCGGGCGTGGTAGATTATTGAAATTCGATCGTATGTGATTTTTGCTCAAATTTTTCCAAACAGACCGGCAGGCGGCCGGAACGGCGATATCCTCGGATAGAGCGGCATGTCGCGAAGGGTTACTTCGCATCCATAGACAATACTTCGGCTTGTTTCATTCGATCGTCCTGATATTTCAGCCTTTTCACAGACCCTATTGTGGATTGTCACAATGGCAGCAAAACCAAAGCCGCCCATCGACGCCGAGGCCGCAGCGGATGCCGTGGCCAAGGTCAGGGACGCCCGGCACAAGCTGTATGCCGCGCGCCAGTTCCTGGATCGCGACACGCAGGAGGATCTGGGCGTCCGCATCCCCTTCGACGTCTACTTCCAGGATCCCTTCGTCACGGCGTCCGACCCGGCCTATGATTTCGACGAGGAGTTCACCGTGCCGTGGGAGCCGGGCCTCGCCGACGGGCCGACCAGCGCGCGCTTCGCCGTCGTGGACTATGACGGCAGCAGCGAGACCCTGACTCCCCCGGCCCGCTGGGACGACAAGCTCGGCAAGTTCCTCGACACCAAGGGCAAGGTGCTCGATCGCCACAATCTCGACTCGCCGCAGTTCCGCCAGATGAATGCCTGGGCGACGCTGCAGAACGCGCTCGACTTCTTCGAGAACGGCTTCGGCCTCGGCCGCCGCATCGACTGGGGGTTCGAGGGCAACCGCCTGATCGTCGTGCCGCATGCCGGATACGGCGAGAACGCCTTCTACGACCGCGACAGCAAATCGCTGCAATTCTACTATTTCGACCGCGGCGAGGGCGAGGCGCGGAAGCGCGTCCACACCTGCCTGTCGGCCGACATCATCAATCACGAATTCGGCCACGCCGTGCTCGACGGCATCCGGCCGCACTATCATGAATCCGTCTTCACCGAGACCGCGGCCTTCCACGAGTTCCTGGGCGACCTGTCGGCGGTCCTGATCGCCTTCCGCAACACGCCCTTCCGACGGCAGGTCGCCAAAGCCACCGGCGGGGATCTCGACAAGACCAATCCGCTGGCGAGCCTGGCCGAGCAGTTCGGCAAGAACATCGGCGATCAGCCCTATCTGCGAAACGCCCTCAACGAGCTGAACTACGCGGATGTGAAGGACGACCAGCGCCAGCACTACATGTCCCAGGTCCTCACCGGCGCGATGTTCGACATCATTCGCCGGCTGACCGCGTATTACATGAAGAAGCGGGGCGAGTCGGCGAGGGACGCCCTCTGGTCGACGATCCGCCGCATGCAATGCATGGCCGTGCAGCCGCTGGACCTGCTGCCGCCGGTCGACGCGACCTTCGAGGACTATGCCCTGGCGGTGCTGCGCAACGAGCAGATCGTCAATCCGACCGATCCCGACGGCTATCGCGCCATGATGATCGACGTCTTTGCCGCCCGCGGACTTCTCAGCGCGGAGCAGGTCGCCGAGCTCAAGACCCCGATCACCGTGTTCGACCGCCTGAACGTCGCCGTCTTCCACGACCCGCAGAGCATCGCGGCCTCCCGCGCCAACGCCTACCGCTTCCTCGACGACAACCGCAGGGAGCTGTTCATCCCCTTCGCCGCCGATGTCGTCGTCACCGACCTGTCGCTGGCGCAGAAGCTGACGGTCTCGGCCCGCCGCCAGCCGAGACAGGTGCTTCTGCAATATATCTGGCGCGAGGATGTGCGGCTCGAAGGCGAACGGTTCGGCCGGTTCGACGGGCAGACGACCCAGATGTTCTGCGGCGGCACCCTGGCGCTCGACATCGATGGCAACCGCCTCGCCTGGGCCAGGAAGCCCGGGTCGATGCCGCTGATCGGCGGATCCCGCAAACGCGCGGCCGAGGAGGCCGAGGCCGAAGCCGGCAAGGCCCGGCGCCAGGCCTTCCTCGACGCCCTTGCCGCGCGCATCGCCGCCGGGCGCATCGGCGACGGCGCGGCGGGAGGCGCGGCCGGCCTGCTTGCGAAGTCGATGGCGCCGGTGACGGCGACCAGCGACGGCGGGACCGTCCGTTTCGGGCTGTCGCCGCATATCGGCATCAAGAGCGACGAGGACGAGGAGATGGGAGAACGGCCGTGGACGATCAGCTCCTGATCCGCGCCTACAATGTGGGCGTCGGCGACTGCATCTATGTCCGGATTCCCAAGGCCCGCAAGAAGGGCGGCAGGGTGGACGATTTCCACATCCTGATCGACTGCGGCAAGAAGGGCAGCGCCGACCTGCTCAAGACCGCGCTCGACCACCTGAAGGGCGAGCTGCCGGACGATGGCGGCCAGAAGCGCCTCGACCTGCTGTTGATCAGCCACGAGCATGAGGACCACATCAAGGGCATCGACCCGAACTGGTTCGCCGGCATCAGCATCGAGAATCTGTGGATGAGCGTCGCCATGGACCGCAAGCATCCGCAGGCGAAGTTCGCGCACCAGCTGCACGACATGGCCGCGACGGCGATGCGCAGCATCGCCCTGCGCGGCCTGGCGCTCAGCCCCGAGCTGCAGGACATCGTCGAGCGCTACGGGATCGGCAATGACGGCGCCGTCGACGCGCTGCGGACGGTGCTGCCGCAGCGGAACGGCATCACGCCGCTCTATGTCCATGCCGACCTGAAGCCGGCGGCGCTGCGGCCGAAGACCCTGACCAGCGCCACGTTCAAGGTGCTCGGGCCCGAATTCGACATCGACGCCACCTATCTCGGCGATGCCGGGCCGGAGATCCTGCACGGCTTCGCCGCCGCGACCGGCGTGCTGGCGCCGAAGGCCGGCGGCGGCGGCGTCGACACCCCCGCCAATATCGGCGCCTCCGACTTCGCGCGGTTGCGGTCGCGGATGATGTCGAGCGCCTTCGCCTTTGCCGAGGAGGAGGGCGAGGTCGTCAACAACACCAGCGTGATGCTGCTGATCGAATGGCGCGGCCGCCGGCTGCTGTTCGTCGGCGACGCCGAATGGAACAGCGCCTACCGGGAGAAGAAGAAGAACTTCGCCTGGAACACCGCCTGGGCGCTGCGGCAGAAGGATCTCGGCAAGCCCGTCGACTTCCTCAAGATCGGGCATCACGGCAGCATCAATTCGACGCCCTGGAACGACAAGGAGGACGGCAAGGCGACCGAGCCCAGCCGGATCCTGGACGCCATATTGCCGCTTCCCGCCGGCGGCGCGGCGCCGACGGCCAGGGCGGTGGTCTCGACCGAGCGCAGCTTCTACAAGGTGATCCCCCGGGCCGCCCTGCTGCTCGAAATCGGCAAGCGGGTCGGCAACACCAGGATCTACGCGAACGAGCTGGCGCCCGAGCAGATCGCCGGCCTGCCCAATTACGACGCCTATGAGAAGAAATGGCTGGACCGGCCCCAGCCGGTCCGCACCGATCTCGAAACCCGCCTCACCGGCAAGGGCTTCGTGGACGTCGTGATCGAGCCCGCCGGGGGCTGAGGTCCGATCGGCGGGCCAGGCCGGCAGGCCGAGAAGCGCCGGGACGACGCTCGACCCGATGGCGGCAAGGCCGCACCTCCACACTTCTCTGTAGCAACTGCTTCGTGTATGAGTGTTTGTAGCAGTTGCAACATCGGCGTGTCCAGACGTGACCAATCCCGCCCCGCTCCCGGTGGACCAGCGCGTCGAGGCGGCGCTCGGCCGGCTGTCGCCGGCGGAGCAGCGGGTCGCCCGCTTCGTCGTCGCGCAGAAGGAGGCCGCCCTGCTCTCCTCCGCCGCGGAGATCGCGGCCCGGGCCGACACCAGCGACGCCACGGTGGTGCGGACGGCGCGGTCGCTCGGCTTCGACGGGCTGTCGCAGCTGCGCGAGGCGCTGCTGGCCGACCTGACCGGGTCGACCACGCCGGGCAGCCGCATGCGCCGCACCCTCGATGACGTCGGCGACGACGCGGCCGGCGCGCTGCAGCATGTCCTGTCGATCCATCGCGAAGCCACGGAGGTTCTGGCCCGGCCGGAGTTCCAGCGCCCCTTCGCCCACGCGGTCGAGATCCTGGCGGCCGCCCGGCGCCGGCATGTCTTCGGCATCGGACCGTCCGGCAGCCTAGCCGAATACGCCGCGCTGCAGTTCAGCCGCATCGGCCTGCCCAGCGAGACGCTGGCCGAGAGCGGCATCGGCCTGGCCGACCGGCTGCTGCAGGTCGCCGAGGGCGATGCGCTGGTCCTGATCGCCTATGCGCCGGTCTATCGCGAGGTGGCGGTGACGCTGGACGTCGCCGAGCGGCACCGGGTGCCGGTGCTGCTGATCAGCGACAGCCTGGGCCCCTTCGTGCGCGACCGCGTCGCCGAGATCCTGCCGGTGCCGCGCGGCCGGGCCGACCATCTGGCGATGCATGCCGGCACCATGCTGCTGATCGAGGCGCTGGTCGTCGCCCTGGCCGCCCGCGACCGCGAGCGCGCGCTGGCCGGCCTCGAGACACTGGGCGCCCTGCGCGGCGAGATCGACAAGCTCTGGCTGAGACGGGGGCCGAAACGGACGCCATGACCGATACCACCGCCATCATCTCCACCATCACCGCCGCTTTCCTCGGCTCCTTCGTCGAGGTGGTGGAGGCGTTCACCATCATCCTGGCCGTCGGCCTGTCGCAGAGCTGGCGGCCGGCCTTCATCGGCACCGCGGCGGCGCTGGGCGTGCTGGCGGTGCTGGTCCTGCTGCTCGGCCCGCTGCTGGAGCTGATCCCGATCGAGGCGCTGCAATTCGTCATCGGCACGCTGCTGATCCTGTTCGGGCTGCGCTGGCTGCGGAAGGCGATCCTGCGGGCCTCGGGCCTGATCGCGCTGCGCGACGAGGCCCGCGCCTTCGCGGCGGAGACCGACCTGCTGCGCCGCCGCAGCGCCGAGCGCCGCGCCGACTGGCTGGCCGGCGTCGCCGCCTTCAAGGCGGTGCTGCTGGAGGGCACCGAGGTCGTGTTCATCGTCATCGCCGTGGGCGCCGGGCGCGGCCTGATCGGCTATGCCAGCCTGGGCGCCGCCGCGGCCTGCCTGCTGGTGCTGATCATCGGGCTGGCCGTGCACAAGCCGCTGTCGCGGGTGCCCGAGAACACGCTGAAATTCGCCGTCGGCCTGCTGCTCACCGCCTTCGGCGTGTTCTGGACCGGCGAGGGGCTGGGCGCCCATTGGCCGGGCGCGGACCTGTCGCTGCTCGGCATCCTGGCGCTGGTCGCGGCCGTGTCCTTCGCCGCAATCCGGCTGCTGCGGCCGCCGCCCGGCGCGCCGGCCCGGGAGGTTTCGCCATGACCGCGATCAAGGCCGTTCTGGCCGAGCTGCTCGGCCTGTTCATCGACGACGGCGCCCTGGCGCTGGCGACGATCGCGCTGATCGCTGCCGTTGCCGCGGCGGTCCGCTGGGTCGGGCTGCCGGGGCTGGACGGCGCCCTCCTGATCCTTCTCGGCTGCCTGCTGATCCTGGCCGAGAGCCTGGCCCGGGCGGCGCGGGCGAAGCGCCGCGGCGGGGGGTGATGCCGTCCCACGCCGCTGGCCGGAGGAAGACCCGTTCCTCGGCGCGGCGGCATGAGCGATGATGGCCGGGCCGCTGCGTGGCGGTATCGACAACGACGCGAGGCCGCCATGCCCTTCTTCCCGATCCTGCGCCTGGCCGTGCCAGCCGTGATCCTGGCGGCCTGCGTCCGGTCCGAACCGGCGCCGCTGCACCCGGGCCCGATGCCGCCGGCGTCGGGCGCCCCCACCGCGATCGCGACCAATGTCGGCCAGGGGCAATACCCCTTTCCGTCGCCGTCTCCGCGGGCGAGGCAGGCTGTCCTGTCGAAGGGCACGCAAGGCGCGATCAGCGACAAGGTCAAGCAATGCTGGAACATCGGCTCTCCCGAGGCTCCCGCCAAGTCCGTCGTCACCATCCGCGTCGACCGGATCAACCCAGACGGCACGATCCCGTCCGGTGCGGCTTCCATCGCCGATGACGGCGGCAGCCCGGCCTGGGCCCGTGCGGCCCTGCGGGCGGTCGCCAACCCGGTCTGCCAGCCCTGGCCGGCCCCTCAGGGCGGACTTCCGGACGAGAGCTTCATCCTGGTATTCGATCCGAAGGACGTGTTCTGATCCGGCCACGCCAAGCGAGTGGAGGCGTGCTAAAAATGCATTGTCACCGAAATTGCTGTCACCGAAATTGACATCGGGCTCAGTTCATCTGTTATTCGGCGCCTCGATCGCGACAATTCATGGACAGGTGAACCGACATCAAGAAATAGATGTATCCAGGCTCGTAGCTTGGATTCCCCATTCCGTCTACTAAAAGCCTGCAAGGCGGTTCATGGGTGGGACCAGATGCAAAAGTGAAATATAGTTTGAAGGGATAATCGGCAGGGAGGCCGATTTGGATTGAGTCGCTATATCTCATTTTGTGCAGTTGATGCCCGATACCGGCCTCAAGCACCACCCTCAAACATTCTTGATAGATGTTATTTTCACAAGTCCATGGAACTCGAATTGCACCCTCATACCAAAAGCTGCAGTCTCCGTTCGCGCTGCGGAAAGATACGCTATATACGTCGGAATCGATGGATTCGATTAGCCGACTGTCGATAACTGATTGAAATTTAAATAACGCGCACCTGCCTACCATCTCGGAAATGCGAAAAATATGGTCTGTAATATTCTCATTGGGGCGCGGTCTGTCTCTCGTAATAACTGTGTAGGTCTCATCCGGCCCGTGAATCGTCAGCGATCCAGCGTGTGTTATCTTGGTGTGGGACGCCATCAAAATGCCGATTCCCACGGCAACGCAAATTTTGAGGAATGCTGAGTTTCGTGCCATTGATCGGTCGAGAATCTGTTGAATCCAACTGATGCTGACACCGAGGCCAAGCGATTGTCCATTCCCGGCCCCGAAACTCGCGGTGAACTTCCGCTTTCCGCCCTCTACCGACGTTCAGCTTACCCCATTCCAGCCGCCGGCAGGTGGAACGCCAGCCCGAGATGGTCGCGGAAGGCGCGGACGGCGGGGGTCATCGCCAGGTCGCGCTTCCAGGCCAGGCCGGCATCCATGGTCGGCACCGGCTCGGCCAGGGCCCGCTTCTCGATCCGCTGGCCGTCCAGCGACCAGGGCCGGTAGACCATGTCGGACAGGATCGTCACCCCCATCCCGGCCGCGACCATGGAGCGGACCGCCTCGACCGAGGAGGTCTGGAACATGATGTCGGGCTGGTATGGCGTGCGCTCCCAGTAGCGCTTGGCGGTGAAGGCGGCCTCGTCCACCGTCAGCATGATGTAGGGCTGGCGCGCCACATCGGCGAGCGACACGCGCTCCGCCTTCTGCAGCGGGTGGTCGACCGGCAGCCAGAGGTGGCGGGCGGAGCGGAACAGCGTCTCCGCCGCGATCTGGTCGGTGTTCTCCAGGTTCGAGGTCAGCATCACCGCGAGGTCGAGCTCGTCACGCACCAGCCCGTCCTCGATCGCGGTGCGGTGGGCCTCGCGCAGCTCGACCGTCACCTGCGGATAGGCGCGGCGGAAGCGGGCCAGGTAGGGCGGCAGGAAATAGCCCGCCACGGTGTAGGTGACGCCGACCCGCACCCTGCCCTCGACCGGCACGGTGTCGCCGGAGACGCGCATCGCCTCCGCCACCGCCGCCGCGATGGCGCGGGCCTGCGGCAGGAAGCGCGCGCCCTCATGGGTCAGCGACACGCCGCTGGCGTGGCGGAACAGCAGCCGGGTGCCGAGCAGGTCCTCGAGCTGGCGGATCGCCGCCGTGACCGCCGATTGCGACACGTTCAGCTCCACCGCCGCCTGGCTGATCTGGCCGAGCTCCGCCGCGGCGATGAAGTAACGCACTTGCCGAAAGGAGAAGCTCATTGGAGTCCCGCAACCTGAGGTCGAGCAATATCGGAAAATCAGATATCGACCTGAAGAAGATACTATTTCACAGGGGCGCGGCGCGGCGCAATGATGGGGCCAACAACCGGCCCGGACCCGAACGGCATCGCCCTTCGGCCAGGCGGCCGGATCCAGACAGAGAGGCCCCGATGCGTATACCGCGCCACGGCACCGGCGTGCCCGCTCCCGAGACGTTCCTGGAATTCCCAGCGCCGTCATCGCGACCCCGGCCTCAAGCCCCACGACCTTCACATATCTCTCCGGCGCATTCCGATTGCCTCTCGCGTCCAAGACCTGTTCTGCCGATCGGGCCCGATGTGTGGATGCCGTCGGCATCGAGCCGACGAAGCAATGACGGGCGGTTTGAAAGGCTCTGACGCATGACCGAGATCAACTGCGACATGGGCGAGGGCTTCGGCCTGTACCGGATGGGCGACGACGACGCGCTGATGCCGCTGATCTCCGTCGCCAACGTCGCCTGCGGCTTCCATGCCTCGGACTTCAACCACATGCGCCGCACGGTGCAGCTGGCCAGCAGGCACGGCGTGCGGGTCGGCGCCCATCCGTCGCTGCCCGACCTGCAGGGCTTCGGCCGGCGCGAGATGAGGATCGGCCGCGACGAGCTGGCCAACTGCATCATCTACCAGATCGGCGCGCTGAAGGGTTTTCTGGATGCCGAGGGCATGCGCCTGAACCACATCAAGCCGCATGGCGCCCTCTACGGCATGGCGGCGCAGCAGGAGCCGATCGCGCATGCGATCTGCGACGCGGCGGATGTGTTCCGGGTGCCGATCCTGGGCATGGCCGGGACGCTGCACGAGACGGTGTATCAGAGCCGCGGCCACCGCATGGTGTCGGAGTTCTATGCCGATCTCGACTATGGCGACGACGGCTATCTGGTGATCGTGCGGTCGCGCGGCAGCATCGACCCGAAGCGGGCGGCGGAGCGGTCGTTGCGGGCCCTGACCGAGGGCAAGGTCGCGTCCCAGGGCGGCAAGGACATCGCGGTGACGCCGGATTCGATCTGCATCCATTCCGATACGCCGAACGCGGTCGATGTGGTGCGCGCGGTGCGCGACGCCATCGGCCCCTTTTTGCGCGCGGCGTGAGGGCGGGCCAGTGAGGACGCTGCTGATCGCCAACCGCGGCGAGATCGCCTGCCGCATCATCCGCAGCGCCAAGGCCCTGGGCCTGGCCACCGTCGCGGTGCATTCCGACGCCGACGCCGGCGCGCTGCATGTCGCGCTGGCCGACCGGGCCGTGCATATCGGCCCGTCCAAGCCGGCCGAGAGCTATCTGAGGATCGCGGCGATCCTCGACGCCGCCCGCAGCAGCGGCGCCGACGCCGTGCATCCCGGCTACGGCTTCCTGGCCGAGAATGAGGGCTTCGCCCGGGCGGTGGCGGAGGCGGGGCTCGCCTGGGTCGGGCCGACGCCGGAGTCGATCGAGGCGATGGGCGACAAGGCCCGCGCCCGCGCCTTGGCCGAGGCCGCCGGGGTGCCGGTGCTGCCCGGCAGCCGGCGCTTCGCCGAGGGCGAGCTGGAGGGGATCGAGGCGGCCGGCGACACGGTCGGCTACCCGCTGCTGGTCAAGGCCTCGGCGGGTGGCGGCGGCATCGGCATGCGCGTGGTCGACGCCCCGGCGGAACTGCGCAAGGTCGCGGAGTCGACCCAGGGCATGGCGGCGCGCAGCTTCGGCGACGGCGCCGTGTTCCTGGAGCGCTATGTCCGCAGCGCCCGGCATGTCGAGGTCCAGGTGTTCGGCTTCGGCGACGGCCGGGCCATCCACCTGTTCGAGCGCGAATGCTCGGTGCAGCGGCGGTTCCAGAAGATCGTGGAGGAGAGCCCCTCCCCCGGCATCTCCGCCGCCACCCGGGCCCGGATGACGGCGGCGGCGGTGGCCCTGGCCGCGGCGGTGCGCTATCGCGGTGCCGGCACCATGGAGTTCGTGGTCGATGCCGACAGCGAGGCCTTCTTCTTCCTGGAGATGAACACCCGAATCCAGGTCGAACATCCGGTGACCGAGGCAGTGACCGGGCTGGACCTGGTGGCGCTGCAGCTGCGCCTGGCCGCCGGCGAGGACCTGGCCCTGCGGCAGGAGGACATCCGCCAGCAGGGCCACGCCATCGAATGCCGGCTCTATGCCGAGAACCCGGCGAAGATGTTCCTGCCGCAGCCCGGCACGCTGGCACGGCTGGCGCTGCCGGAGGGGATGGCGGGCATCCGCGTCGACACCGGCGTGCGCCAGGGCGATACGGTGACGCCGTTCTACGATCCGATGATCGCCAAGATCATCGCCCATGGCCCGGACCGCGCCGCCGCCATCGACCGGATGCTGGCGGCGCTGGACCGGGTCGAGGTCGAGGGGCTGGTGGCCAACGCCCCGTTCCTGGCGCGCGTGATCGGCCACCCGGCCTTCCGCGAAGGCCGCACCACCACGAGCTTCGTCGACACCCACAAGGCCGCGCTGATCGGCTGACCACGGAAGACAGGGCAGGCAGGGAGACAGGGATGATCTACGAGACGCCGGCATTCCGGCCCGGGGGCGACCGGTACATGCTGATCGAGTTCGGCAATGAGATGAATCTCGAGCTGAACTTCATGGCCCAGGGCCTGGCCACCGCCATCGCCGAGCAGAAGACCAAGGGCGTGATCGAGACCGCGCCCTGCTTCGCCTCGATGCTGATCCATTACGAGCCGGACGAGATCTCCTATGCCGACCTGTCGCTCGAGCTGGAGCGGCTGATCGCCGCCCTCGGCCCGTCCGACGACATCGAGCTGGAGAGCCGGATCTTCTACTTCCCGACGGTCTATCTCGACCCCTGGACGCGGGACTGCGTGCAGGACTACATCGCCAAGATCGCGCCGAAGCAGACCGACCCGGAATTCGTGGCCGAGCTGAACGGGCTGTCGGACGTGGCCCAGTTCGTCCGGGTCCATTCCGGCACCGAATACTGGGTGGCGTCGCTGGGCTTCTGGCCCGGCCTGCCCTTCATGATGGCGCTGGACCCGCGCTGCAAGCTGACCGCGCCGAAATACAACCCGCCGCGGACCTGGACGCCGAAGGGCACGGTCGGGATGGGCGGCGCCTCGACCGCGATCTATCCGGAGCATTTGCCCGGCGGCTACCAGATCTTCGGCCGCATCCCGGTGCCGATCTGGGACCCGGAGAAGCGCTTCGACGTGTTCGCGGACTCGATCTGCCTGTTCCGGCCCGGCGACCGGGTGAAGTTCGTGCCCTGCACGGTCGAGGAGTTCGAGGAGGCGGAGCGGCGCGTCGCCGACGGCAGCTACGTCTACAATGTGGTCGAGTACCAGAAGTTCTCCGTGCGCCAATACAAAAGCTGGGTCGGGTCGCTCGACCTGGCCCGCCGGTTCTGAGGAGGCCCGCATGCTCGAGGTGATCAAGCCGGGGCTCGAGACCTCGGTGCAGGACTGGCCGGGCCGGATCGGCTTCTGGAACCAGGGCTTCCCGCCCTCGGGGCCGATGGATGCCTGGTCCTTCCGCCTGGCCAATGTGCTGGTCGGCAACGCGCCCGGCGCGGCCGGCCTCGAATGCCAGTTCCTGGGCCCGACGCTGAAGTTCCAGCGCGACGGCGTGATCGCCGTGACCGGCGCCGACATGCAGGCGGCGCTGGACGGCGCACCGCTGCCGATGTGGCAGTCGGTGGCGGTCAAGGCGGGCCAGACCCTGGCCATGGCCTTTGCCCGCACCGGCGCCCGCAGCTATATCGCCGTGGCCGGCGGCATCGAGACCGAGCCCTGGCTGGGCGCCCGCGCCACCTTCCACAAGGCCGGGGTCGGCGGCATGAACGGCCGGGCGATCAAGGAGGGCCAGTCGGTGCCGGTGGCCGAGGCGGCCGGCCGGCCCGGGCGCCGGGTGAAGGCGGAGGCGCGGCCGGACTTCGCCAAGGAGAAGCGCTGGACCGTCGAGGTCGTGGCCGGGCCGAATGACGACTGGATCGACGCCGCGGGACACGAGCGCTTCCTGTCGACCGACTGGAAGCTGTCGGCCAAGTCCGACCGCACCGGCTTCCGCCTGGACGGGCCGCAATGGAGCTTCACCGACAAGGCGCTGAACAAGGCGCCGGAGCACGGGTCGCTGCCGTCCAACATCATCGACCAGGGCTATCCGTTGGGCGCCATCAACCTGGCCGGACAGACGCCGATCATCCTGGTCAATGACGGCCCGTCGATGGGCGGCTTCATCAACCCCTACACCGTGCCGCAGGCCGCGTTCTGGAAGCTGGGCCAGTCGCGGCCGGGCGAGATCTACAACTTCAAGGCGGTCTCGGTCGACGAGGCCCAGGCCATGGCCCGCCGGCTGCGCGAGCTGTGCAGCGAAGCCTCGATCGAAACCATCTGACGACAGGGAAGACCATGGCGACCGAAGTGAAGACCCAGACCGCGGGCAACATGTGGAAGGTGCTGGTCAAGCCCGGCGACGCGGTGGCGGCCGGCGACACCCTGTTCATCATGGAGGTGATGAAGATGGAGGTGCCGCACGAGGCGCCGGTGGCCGGCACCGTCGCCTCCATCCATGTCGAGGAGGGCGCCGAGGGGCTGGACGCCGACCAGACGGTGGTGGTGATCGGCTGACCGGCGGCGGCCAGTTTTGTGAACGACGCCGAGAGATGTCATCATCCCTGCATCGGGAGGAGTGAACGGCCGCACCGGCCAAGGGACACCCATCGACGAGGGAGGAGAGACATGACCGGGGAGGTCTGGATCGACGCCTGCGCGACGGACGACATCGAGCCGGAAGATGTGATCCGCTTCGACCATGGCGGCCGCAGCTTCGCCATCTACCGCACCGAAGACGACCGCTACTTCGCCACCGACGCGCTGTGCACGCATGAATACGCACTGCTCTCCGACGGGCTGGTGATGGGCACGATCATCGAATGCCCGCTGCACCAAGGCACCTTCGATCTCACCACCGGCGAGGCCAAGAGCCCCCCGGTCTGCGAGGACCTGCAGACCTATCCGGTCAAGGTGGAGGGCGGCCGGGTCCATCTCCGGATCGATTGACCGGCGGCCGAGGCGAACCGTCGGCGCGAATGGCGTGTTGTCTGGTGGAGAGCACCGCAAGGGAGCCCGTCATGGATCCGCTCGTGATCTTGAGACGCAGCAAGCCCGGCGACCGGTTGGAGGTGATCAACTCCAACGGCGACAAGGACGACATCGTCGTCGCCCAGGTCGATCTGGAGAAGCAGCAGATCATCCCGGAGCAGGGCAACGCCATCGCCTTCGGCGATGTCGGCGAGGTCGTGAACCACAGCGAGAAGCGGCGCCGGGCGGGGTGATGCCGGCGTGGCTCAGAAGCTGGGCGGGGTGATCGCCCAGATCACCTGGGTGATGCCGGGGCCGGGGTTGCGGTAGCGGTGCGGCCGGGTGCTGGCCAGCGCGAAGCTGTCGCCGGCGCCGAGCACGTAGAGCTTCTCGTCGACCCACAGCTCCAGCGCGCCGGACAAGATGAAGCCGGCCTCCTCGCCCTCATGAGCGTAGCTGTCCGGGCTGCCGGCGCCGGGCTGGATGGTGCACAAGAGCAGCTCCAGCTTGCCGTCGAGGTTGGGCACCAGGAGCTCGTCGGTCAGGCCGAGGCCGCCCATGTCGAGCACCTTGCGCCGGCCGGCGCGGACCACGACCTGGTCCTCGTCCTCGCGCGGCGTCGGATCGCGGAAGAACCAGCCGATGGTCACGCCCATGGCGCTGCTGATCAGCTGCAGCTGGCGGATCGTCGGCGTCGACAGGCCGCGCTCGACCTGCGAGAGGTGGCCGACCGACAGGCCGGTGGTGGCGGCCAGCCTGGTCAGGGTCAGGCCGCGCTGCTGCCGCAGCTCGCGGATCTGCGGCCCGATGGTGTCGACCGGGTCGCCGGAGGGCTGGTCGGACTCCGCCACCCGCAGCTCCGGATCGCTGTTCTCGCCTTCGGTCATCAACGCACCTTCGCGCCCGTCTGTCGCTTCGCCAAACTGAAGCAGAACGAGTCCCCCCTCCCCGCGCGGGAGGGGGATAGGGGGAGGGGGTTCTATCGGATAGAGCCGGCACTGGAGTGCAGTGAGCCGGCGCGGCTGCCCGGCCCGATCGATCCCGCCCTTTCGCGCGCGGACGCGCGCAGACCCCGCCCCCAGCCCCCCCCCCCCCCCCGGGGGGGGGGGGGTATATGGAGAGAAAA
>NZ_JASATH010000205.1:0-14118 GCF_038440215.1 Inquilinus sp. OTU3971
TCGTCTCGACTTGTACAAATAAGTCTGGACCTATCTCCGGAATGAGATATCTATTTCGAATCCATTCACAGGAGAGATTAGATGGGTGCGGACGTCGCCGATGATTTGAAGCCGACAGATGAGTTGCGGAAGCACACCGTTCAGATCGTGGCTGCTCATGTCTCGCACAACAGTGTCGCCCCGAACGACCTGCCGGCGCTGATCGAGCAGGTCTATGGCGCGCTGACCGGACTGGGCAAGCCGTCGACACCAGTGCAGAGCCGGCCGGAGCCGGCGGTGCCGATCCGCAAATCGGTGACGCCGGACTACATCGTCTGCCTCGAGGACGGCAAGAAGCTGAAGATGCTGAAGCGGCATCTTCAGGCGGCCTACAATATGAGCCCGGACGAGTATCGCGAGCGCTGGGGACTGGCGGCCGACTATCCGATGGTCGCGCCGAACTACGCCAAGCAGCGCAGCACGCTGGCCAAGAGCATCGGCCTCGGCACCCGCCGTGCGGTGGAGCCGCCGGCGCCGCCGCCGGCGCCGGCCAAGTCGGGCCGCGGCCGCAAGGCGGCGAAGTAAGCCTAAGCCGGGCCGGCAGGGAACCGGCGGTCGGCCTCGGCGCTTTCTCCGGCAGGGGAAACCGTCGCGGAGGCGGCCGATGGCAGCCCGCAGCTTCTGGTCCGGCTATCTCAAGCTCAGCCTGGTGACCTGTCCGGTGGAGATGACACCGGCGGTCACCCAGGCGGAGCGGGTGCGCTTCCACACGCTGAACGAGGCGACCGGCAACCGCGTCGTCAGCCAGTATGTCGACTCCGTCTCCGGCAAGCCGGTGGCCGATGACGACCAGGTGCGCGGCTATCCGGTCGGCGAGGACGATTACGTCATCCTGAGCGACGATGAGTTCTCCGCCGTCGCCCTGGAGACCACGCGGACGCTCGACATCGAACGCTTCGTGCCGCGCACCGAGGTCGGCCTGGTGTGGCGCGACCGGCCGCATTACCTGGCGCCGAGCGAGCCGGTCGGCGAGGAGGCGTTCAGCGTGATCCGCGAGGCGATGGCCGCGACCGGGATGGTCGGGCTGTCGAAGCTGGTGCTGTACCGCCGCGAGCGGCCGGTCATGATCGAGCCGCGTGGCAAGGGCATGATCGTCTGGACCCTGCGCCAGGCCGGCGAGGTGCGGGACGAGGCCGAGGTCTTCGGCGGCATCAAGCCGGCCGCGCCGCCGAAGGACGCGATGAAGCTGGCCCTGTCGGTGATCAAGGAGCGGACGGTCGACTGGAGCGAGGACCTGCTCGGCGACCGGGTCCAGGCCTCGCTGCAGAAGATCATCGCCCGCAAGAAGAAGGGCAAGAAGGTCGAAGCGCCGAAGCCGAAGGCCGAAGAGGAGACCGGCAAGGTCATCGACCTGATGGCCGCCCTGCGCAAGAGCCTGGACTCCGACAAGCGGAAGCGGTGAGGGGCGGGGGCTGGCCTCGACAAAGGACCCTCACCCGGGGCCGCTTCGCGTCTCCGACCTCGTCGCAAGCGGGAGAGGCAACGCGACGGCTCTTCCCGATAATCAGCTCGCCTTCCGGCGCGTGGTGCTGGCAGACGGGGCCTTGCGCTTTGTCTTGCTCTTGGATTTCGCCGAAGACTTGCGGCCGGACTTCGCGACCCCCGCACTCTCGCGCAGGGCGGCCATCAGGTCGATCACTTGGCCGCGCTTCGGCGTCGCGGGCGGCTTGATCGTCTCGCCGCGCTGCTTGGCCCGGATCAGCTCCAGCAGCGCCGTCTCGTACCGGTCCTCGAACTTGGCCGGATCGAATCTGCCCTTCTTCTGGCCGATGATGTGCTTGGCCAGGTCCAGCATCTCGCCGGCGATCTTGATATTCGGGATGTCGTCGAACGCCTGGGCTTCGTCGCGCATCTCGTATTCGAAGTGCAGCAGATTGGCCAGGAAGCCCGGCCCCTCCGGGCACAGCATCACCACCCGGTCGCGCCGGAACAGCACGGTGCGGCCGATGCCGACCGCCCCGGACTTCTCGCAGGCCGCCCGGATCACGGCGAAGGCCTCGGCCCCCACCGCATCGGCGGGCGCCAGGTAATAGGGCCGGTCGATGGCGACGCGGTCGACCTGATCGCGCGGCACGAAGCTCTCGATCTCGATGGTCTTGGTGCTGTCCGGGATCGCCGCCTCGATTTCCTCCTCGGTCAGCACGACATAACGGTCGGTGTCGACCTCGTAGCCCTTCACCTGATGGTCGCGCTCGACCGGCTTGCCGGTGCCGGAATCGACGAACAGGCGCCGCAGTCGGTGGCCGCTGCGCCGGTTGACCATGTTGAAGTGGATCTCGTCGCCCTCGCCGACGGCGGTGTACAGCGCCACCGGGCAGGACAGGAAGCCCAGCTTCAGCGTGCCTTTCCAGGTTGCGCGCGGCGCCATCTCGTCCTCGGCAGCGGGTCGGTCCCGGAAGGAACGGGCGGCCGGCCCGTCGGGTTCCTGAATCGCATTCCCGTCGGAGGCCTTCGCCGATGCCGCTGTTCCCGACCTGGCCCGACCTCCTGCTGCGGATCGCGCTCGCCACCCTGGCCGGCGCGATCATCGGCTGGAACCGCAGCAGCCATGGCCGCCCGGCGGGGCTGCGCACGCATCTGCTGGTCTGCCTCGCCGCCGCCTTCTCGATGGTGCTGGCCAACCTGCTGCTGTTCAGCACCGGCAAGACCGACGATTCCTTCATCCGGATGGATGTGATGCGCCTGCCGCTGGGCATCCTGTCCGGCATCGGCTTCATCGGCGGCGGCGCGATCCTGCATCGCGGCGACCTGGTGATGGGCGTGACCACGGCGGCGACGCTGTGGTTCGTCACGGTGATGGGGCTGTGCTTCGGCGCCGGGGAGCTGATCCTGGGCGGCATCGCCTTCGCCATTGGCCTGGTGGTGCTGTCGGGGCTGAAATGGCTCGAGAATCGGGTGAAGCAGGAGCGTAAGGCCACGCTGAGCCTGACCGTGGATCTCGACCGCTTCGATCCCGGCCATGCCGAAGCGGCGCTGCGGGAGGCCGGCTTCCGCATCGCCGCCAGCTCGATCACGCACCAGCCGGACACGCGACGCCGGACCATGGGCTACGAGCTGCGATGGATGGGATATCCGCACGACAGCAGGATGCCGCCGGTGGTCGAAGGGCTGTTCGCCGCCACCGGCGTACAGGAGGGCCGCTGGTCCGCACAATAGCCGCGGGGCCTTCCGGAACCGCCGCTCCGGGCGCATCGTTGCCGAAGCAGCGGACCTTTTCAGGCGAAGGCGATGGCCAAGAACAGCCTGTCGACCTATCGGCGCAAGCGCGACTTCGAGAAGACGGCCGAACCCAGCGGCGCGACCGGCGTCGCCCCCTCGGACCGGCTGCGCTTCGTCATCCAGAAGCACGCGGCGACGCGGCTCCACTACGATTTGCGGCTGGAGCTCAACGGCGTGTTCAAATCCTGGGCGGTGACCAAGGGGCCGTCGCTCGACCCGCATGACAAGCGCTTGGCCGTGGAGGTCGAGGACCATCCGCTGGCCTATGGCGATTTCGAGGGCACGATTCCGAAGGGGCAGTATGGCGGCGGCACGGTCCAGCTGTGGGACCGCGGCTTCTGGCAGCCGGAGGGCCGCATGTCGCCGCAGCAGGCGCTGGCCAAGGGCGAGCTGAAGTTTACCCTGGAGGGCGACCGGCTGCACGGCAGCTGGGTGCTGGTGCGGATGAAGCGCGACCGCACCGGCGGCAAGCGCAGCAACTGGCTGCTGATCAAGCATCGCGACGAGCATGCGGTCGAGGCCGACGGCGACACGGTGCTGGCCGAGGACCGGTCGGTCGCCTCCGGCCGCGCCATGGCCGAGATCGCGGGCGGGCGGGGCCGCGGCCCGAAGCCCTTCATGCTGGGCGGCCGGACATCGGCGCCGGCGGATGCGGTCTGGGACTCCGCCGCGAAGCCGGAGAAGGCAGCGGCCGAGGCATTCGCGCCATGCCGCCGAAAGACGAAGGCCGCCGCCGCGGCGATGCCGGAGTTCATCCCCCCAGAGCTGTGCCTGTCGGTCGACCGGCCGCCCGGCGGCGCCGGCTGGGGCCATGAGATCAAGTTCGACGGCTATCGCCTGCAGCTGCGGATCGCAGGCGGCAAGGCGACGCTGAAGACCCGCAAGGGCCTCGACTGGACCGAGCGCTTCCAGGCCATCGCCGATGCCGCGAAGGGCTGGCCCGACGGCATCATCGACGGCGAGGCGGTGGCGCTGGACGAGCGCGGCCATCCCGACTTCGCGGCGCTGCAGGTGGCGCTGTCGGAGGGGCGCAGCCGCGATCTCATCTTCTTCGCCTTCGACCTGCTGGTGGAGGGTGACCGCGACTGGCGGCCGGAGCCGCTGTCGCAGCGCAAGGCGCGGCTGCGCGACCTGCTGCGGGAGCAGGGCTGCGACACCACCTCGTCCATCCGCTATGTCGAGCATTTCGAGGAGCCGGGTGACGCGGTGCTGCGCTCCGCCTGCCGGCTGCAGCTCGAGGGCATCATCTCCAAGCGGCTCGACGCCGCCTACCAGTCCGGCCGCAGCGACCGCTGGACCAAGGCCAAGTGCCGCGGCGGGCACGAGGTGGTGATCGGCGGCTGGTCGACCACCGGCAACCGGTTCCGGTCCCTGCTGGTCGGCGTCCGCCGCGGCGGCCATCTGGTCCATATCGGCCGGGTCGGCACCGGCTACGGCGCCGCCAAGGTGGAGCGATTGCTGCCGCGGCTGAAGGCGGTCGAGGCGGACACCTCGCCCTTCACCGGCCCGGGCGCCCCCCGGAAGGAGCGCGGCGTCCACTGGGCCCGGCCGGAGCTGGTGGCCGAGATCGAATTCGCCGGCTGGACCGGCTCCGGCATGGTGCGCCAGGCCGCGTTCAAGGGACTGCGCGAGGACAAGCCGGCCGAGGAGGTCGAGGCCGAGGCGCCGGCCGCCGAGACCGAGTTGGCGGAGCCGGTGCCGGCCAAGGCGAAGGCGGCCCAGCCGTCGCGCCGGCGGGCCGTGGGCGGCAAGGCGGCAGTGATGGGTGTGTCCCTGTCGCATGCCGACAAGGCGCTGTGGCCGGATGCGGGCGACGGCGAGCCGGTCACCAAGCACGATCTGGCGCTGTATCTGGAGGCGGTCGGCCCCTGGATGCTGCCGCACATCAAGGGCCGCCCATGCTCGATCCTGCGGGCGCCGGACGGGATCGGCGGCCAGATCTTCTTCCAGCGCCACGCCATGCCCGGCACGTCGAGCCTGATCTCCCTCGTCAAGGTGGCGGGCGACCGCAAGCCCTACATCCAGATCGACCGGATCGAGGGGCTGGCGGCGGTGGCGCAGTCGGGCGGGCTGGAGCTGCATCCCTGGAACTGCTGGCCCGGAATCCCCGACCGCCCGGGCCGGCTGGTGTTCGATCTCGATCCCGGCCCCGGCACCGGTTTCGACGCGGTGGTCGAAGCGGCGCGGGCGCTGAAGGACCGGCTGGAGGCGGTGGGCCTGGTCCCGTTCTGCAAGACCACCGGCGGCAAGGGGCTGCATGTGGTGACGCCACTGGCCGCGTCGCGCGCCGGCGGGCCGGACTGGGCCGAGGCCAAGGGCTTCGCCAAGGAGGTCTGCGCGCGCCTGGCCGCCGACATGCCGGACCGCTACGTGGTCAACATGGCCAAGGACAAGCGGCAGGGCCGGATCTTCCTCGACTATCTGCGCAACGACCGGATGTCGACCGCGGTGGCGCCGCTGTCGCCGCGGGCCCGGCCGGGGGCGACGGTGTCGATGCCGCTGACCTGGGACCAGGTGCGCAAGGGCCTCGACCCGAAGCGCTACACCCTGCGCACCGCGCCCGGCCTGCTGGCGAAAGGCTCCGCCTGGGACGGCTATGACGCCGCCGCCCGGCCGCTCGCCGATGCGATCCGGCGGCTGGAGCGGCGCAAGGCGGCGGCTTGAGACCGGTGGTTTGAGATCGGCTCTCCGGCCTTTCTCGTCATTGCGAGCCCCGAAGGGGCGTGGCCATCCAGTGGCCCCGGCCTCTGGATGGCCACGGCGCTGCGTGCCTCGCCATGACGGGTCAGTATGTTGGGTCGGCGATATGAGTCCGGAATCTCCGCGGCCGCCGTAGGCCCCTATGCCATCGAACCTATGAAATCTGTTGTCATCCCATGCCAATGCGCCGTCACCTGTATTTCCACACTGAAAACCAGGATTGATATCTTTCATTGCAAAGAATGACCGATACAGGGTTGCCGCATCCGCCAGATGATTCTAGTATAGGAAGTTGAGGATGTGTGTCCAAATAAAGAATGAATAAAAATTGTGCAATGCGGAAACACAATTATCAGATAATAATATAAATTGTTATGTTATTAGCAGTCGAAAGAGCAGACGAATTACTGATTGCGCTGCAACATGAACGGTGTCAGAAAGACTAGGTGGCCTGCGGCCGACGAACCCTATCGCAAGGCGATCAGCCTGCGGGGCGAATGGCGCTTCGGCGCCATTGTGCCTGATCTGGAACCCAATCCAGGGGAAGGCGGTCGCGACTATCGGCTGGTGCCGGCTTGTCCGGACGGCTGCTGGCGGCCGCACACCTCAGTGAAGGGGGATCAGATGGAATCGAGCGACCACCGGCGTCCCAGAGTGAGACCCGACGCCCCGTAGCGCCGATATCCGAGCGTTCCAGCGATGACAGCCGCCGCCCGGCCGTGCCGCCGGCGGAAGCTGGCCCGTCATGCCGCGAATCCGGAAGAGGCCCTTCCGGATTCGCGGAAAGCTGGTCGCGCCACCCTCCCCCTTTCAACGGTTTCTCGGAGGGGACAGTGGATAAGCACCACAAAGACATGATCTCGTCGCTGAAGCTTGCGCCGGGAGACGAGGTTCTGGTTCCAGACTATCTGTTCGAAACCTTGTCCAAGGATCTCGCCAACGCCCGGATCATCCCGTACAGCGCGGCTGCGCAGCTGAAATCGCCGGTTCCCGACCGTGCGATCGTGCACAAGGGGCTGATGCCCCGCCTGCCGCGGCAGAGCCTGCAGGCGCTGGTGATCCATGGCGACATCGTGCACGCCAACGAGGTCTTCGTGGTGTTCGCCCGGCACGGCGGCGGCACCAAGCCGTCGGTGCTCGACGTCGCCCGGCGCCGCCACAGCCAGCCGGTGCTGGACTACGTCAAGCGCGACATCCGCGTGCGGCCTCGGTCGGCCGACCGGCGGGCGGTGGTGGTCTCGGCCTTCGGCGTCGGCAATGTCGGCGACGACGCGGTCAGCTTCGGCGCCCGCGAGGTGCTGTACCGCAACGGCTTCGACGCGGTCGAGCTGGTCGGCCCCAACCCCGACTACTCGGTGATCGACACTGCCGACCTGGTCGTGGTCGGCGGCGGCGGGCTGCTCTACGACAGCAGCTTCAGCAACGTCTCGAACTACACCGCGCCGATCCGCTACGCCTATGAGCGCGGCATCCCCTCCGCCGTGCTCGGCGTCGGCGCCCAGGGCATCCGCACCACGCTCGGCGCCGCCGCCTACAAGGACGCGCTGTCCCTGGCGCGGCTGGTCACGGTGCGCGAGCACAGCGACGCCAAGACCCTGACCGAGATGGTGGGGCTGAAGAACGTCCACACCACCGGCGACCTGGCCCTGCTGCTGGCGGACGGGCCGCGGCCGGTGCCGGTCCGGCGCGACCCGAACCTCGCCGTGCTGTCGCTCAGCCACAGCCTGGAGAGCTGGCTGGCCAAGCGCGACAGCACGATCGAC
Organism: Inquilinus sp. OTU3971; assembly: GCF_038440215.1. Classification (NCBI taxonomy): domain Bacteria; kingdom Pseudomonadati; phylum Pseudomonadota; class Alphaproteobacteria; order Rhodospirillales; family Rhodospirillaceae; genus Inquilinus; species Inquilinus sp. OTU3971. Next base: position 7,722 of record NZ_JASATH010000205.1, read on the forward strand.
GCCTATCTCGACGAGACGCTCGATTCCCTCGGCAAGGGCTACAACACAGTGGTCGGCGTGGTGCATTCGGTCGATGACGAGGCGATCTACGAGCGGCTGCGACAGCGGCGTGAGATCCATGTGGTCAAGGCGGCCGAGTTCGACGTCTCGGCGATCATGGACCTCTACGCCTCCGCCGGTCTGGCCGTGAGCTCCCGCTTCCACGGGCTGCTGTTCTCGGTGATGGGGCGGACGCCGCTGGTCCAGGTCTGCGGCCCGACCAGCAAGAGCGGCCGGGCGCTGACCGAGCGGTTCCCGTCGCTGACCCGCGCCGCGATCCTGCTCGACCATGCCAACCGCAACCTGCGGATCGGCGACGCGGTCGAGTTCGTCCAGCCGGTCGGCGACGAGGAGCGGTCGGCCGCGATCGAGGGCGCGCGGGACAATGTCGAGCAGTTCGCAGCCGCCTTCGACCGGAAGCCGGTCGTCGCGGTCCAGGCGATTGCGATCGATCCGGCCCCGGCCCCCGCGGCCAAGGCGCCCGAGCCTGCGGCAGTGGCGGCGGCCGAGGAGCCGTCAAAGAACCAGGAGATCGTGCTGCCGGACCATGTCGTGGTCACCACGGCCGATGCCATCCAGCTGGCCGTGCCGGTCGGCGGCGCCGAGGCCGAGCTGCAGGAGATCGAGGCCCGGCGGTGGCGCAACAGCACGCTGGCCTGCGCCGCCAAGGTGCTGAAGCCGGGCGACAAGGTGGTCGATCTCGACCCCGGCTTCCTTTACTTCGCCTCGGCCTTCGGCTCCCTGGTCTCCAAGGCCGGGTCGGTGTCGGTCGCCTATGAGAAGAGCAAGGGCGAGCCGATCCTGAAGCAGTACCGCACCCTCAACGGCAAGGGCGGCGGGGCGGCGATCAAGCTGTGCGACACGGCCGATGCGAAGCAGCTGTCCAAGGCCTGCGACGACGCCAGCCTGGTGCGGCTGCGCCTGTCGGGCCAGGCCGCGAAGGACCGGGCCGACTGCATCCGGGCGATCCGTTCGCGCTCGCCGCATGTCATCGTCGAGGCGGCCGACCTGCCGGCGGTGCGCAACGCGATCGAGAGCTTCCTCGGCTCCGAGATCGCCCGCGAGGGCCGGCGGATCTTCACCTTCGGCGAGTCCGACCTGGTCGAGCGGCCGATCTACGAGATCGCCCAGCTCGACGAGACCACCCTGCTGCTCCAGCTCGAAGAGGCGCACCATGGATAAGGAAGCCGTCGTCGTCAGCTTCTACGGCGGGAAGCAGTACTATTACGACTCGGCCTACCACCTGGCCGAGGACTGCAAGAAGCTCGACATCGAGTATGATTTCGAGGAGGTCAAGCTCGGGCCGGACGCCAACTGGGCCGACATCTGCCGCTACAAGGTCAACTACTATTCCCGCAAGCTGGAGGAGCATAAGCGGCCGATCATCTGGGTCGACATCGACACCCGCATCATCAAGCGGCCGGACCCGTTCCTGCGCAGCGAGAGCGACTTCGCGGCCTTCCTGCGGAACTTCAAGTACTTCCGGGAATACGACCCGTTCATCTTCGCGCGGACGTTCCATCCCGGGTTCCTGTTCTTCAACTACACGGCACCGACCCGGCGCCTGTTGGAGCAGCTGGTGGAGCTGGAGAAGGGCAGCAAGGAGCGCGGCACCGACGATTACTTCTTCGAGGAGGCCTGGCGGGCGCATTCCGAGCAGCTGCAGGTCACGCTGCTGCCGCCGAAGCGGATCGCCTGGGGCGACAAGCTGGGCACGGCCGATGCCTGGTTCGCCTTCGGCGACAGCGGCAATGTCCGCGACTTCGTCAAGGAGGTGGCGCAGCACGACGCGCCGATCCTGGAGCCGTCGCGCCAGTACCGAGTGCTCAAGGCCATCTCCGAGCAGGAGCTGAAGGCCGGCAAGATGCAGAACGCCGCGGTCTATCTGAAGAAGATGACCGAGCTGGACCCGTCGCAGGACGACCCGCTGAACACCCTGGCCCGCGTCGCCCGCCGGCAGGAGGGCGAGCAGGCGGCCCTGGCCCTTTACGAGGGCCGGGTTTCCCAACTGCGGCAGGAGGGCGAGTACGGCGACCGCCTGTCCGCGCTGCTGCAGCGGGTGGTGGATTTCTGCATCGAGTTCCACCTGCCGGAGGAGGGGCTGCGCTACGCTGGCGAGCTGGCCGAGCACGGCACCGTCAAGGGCAGGGCCTTCGCCCAGGGCCGGATGCTGCGGCTGGGGCTGGAGCAGCGGGCCAAGGCGGCCGAGCTGCCGCTGAAGCAGCGGCCCCAGCTGTGGTGGATGGAGCAGCCCTATCCCGGCAATTTCGGCGACATCCTGAACCCCTACATCGTCGAGAAGCTGACCGGCCGGCCGCCGCGCTGGGTGGCGGCGGGCAGCGGCGCCCTCGTCATCGGCTCGGTGATCAAGTTCGCCAAGAAGGGCACGCCGGTCTGGGGCACGGGCAGCCCGCGGCTGACCGACAAGCTGCACCCGCAGGCGGTGTACAAGGCGGTGCGCGGCCCGCTGACCCGGCGCCTGGTGCTCGACAGCGGCGGCAAGTGCCCGCAGGTCTATGGCGACGTCGCCCTGCTGCTGCCGCAGCTGTACCAGCCGAAGGGCGTCAAGAAGCACAAGCTCGGCCTGATCCGCCACTTCACCCATGTGGCGGCGCCGCTGGAGGTGCATCCGGACGTCAAGGTGATCGACATCATGCGCGGCTCCTATGACGGCATCGAGGCGTTCCTCGACGAGATCTCGGAATGCGAGCACATCATCTCGACCTCGCTGCACGGGCTGATCGTGGCCCAGGCCTACGGCATCCCGGTCGGATGGGCGGTGATGTCGACCAGCGAGACCCAGATCCCGGGCGGCAACACCAAGTTCGAGGATTATTTCGCCTCGGTCGGGCTGAAGGATGTCGAGCCCTTCGACCTGGCGGAGCTGGGCACGGTGACGCCGGACCATGCGCGGCTGTGCCGATACATCCCCGAGCGGATGCCGGACCTCGCCGCGCTGCGCGAGGCCTGCCCGTTCCCGCTCGCGGCCTAGGATGGGGGAACCGGCACAGGCGCCGCTGGCGATGGTCCGCCGGCGGCGCGACGCGGCCTTCCTGAGCGAGGAGGTGGTGGCGGAGCTGATCCGCCCCCGCCCCTTCGCCAAGGAGCGGCTGATCGCCGAGCGCGCCCGGCTGACGCAGGAGATGGGCCCGCTCGATCTGTGGGAGGGCTATCGCGACTTCGCCGCGCCCGACGACAGCTTCAAGCGGTCCAGCAACAGCGTCCGCACCAGCCACAAATACGGCCGGTTCTATGTCCAGCTGGTGCGCCGGTTCCGGCCGTGGACGGTGGTCGAGATCGGCACCGCCTTCGGCGTCTCGGGCATGTACTGGCTGGCCGGGCTGGCGGCCAACCGCCGCGGCCGGCTGATCACCTTCGACCCGAACCGGCAGTGGCAGGAGATCGCCCGCGCCAACCTGGCCGCGATCAGCCCGCGCTTCACCGCGGTGGCCGACACCTTCGAGGCCGGGTTCGAGGCGGCGAAGATCCGCTTCGGCCGGCCGGGCATCGCCTTCATCGACGGCATCCATGTCGGCGAGATCGTCAAGGCGCAGGCCGAGCTACTGCTGCCGCGCCTGGCCGGCCGCTGGATCCTGGTGTTCGACGACATCCGCTTCAACCCCGGCATGTATCGCTGCTTCCGCGAGATCGAGCAGGCGGAGGGGGTGGTGTCGGCGGTCGAGATCGAGTCGCGGGTTGGGATTCTGGAGGTGGAGGCGGGGTGAAGCGCTGCCGGAACCACTCCGCAGGGTGCGCTTGCGCCTCCGAGGCTACCCACAGCGAACGCTGCCAGCGTCGCCAAGCCTTCCGAGGGTCCGGTGGTGGGCGCGACTGGGATTGAACCAGTGACCCCTACGATGTCAACGTCGGGGGCTACCCTGCCTACTGGCTTGATTTTACTAGGCTTATTTACGTGTCAGCGGAGGGCGTGTCAAAGACGTGTCAATCGCATCCGCTTGCCGATCTCCGATCGGCAGCGCGTCGACGGCCGCGCGCTGCACCTTGGTCACGGTGTGCGCGTAGCGTAGCGCAGATCGCGGGTCGCGCCAGCCTCCTTGTGACATGACGGTGCGGAGGTCAGTCCCGCGCGACAGGAGCGAGGTCGACAGCATGTGCCGGAACCAATGCTGCGTGACCTGTGCGACCAGGCGAGCGTCGGCTCTGAGCCGCAGTGCGGCGTCGAGGTCACCGGCGCGGCGCGCCTGCACCGACAGGCGCAGCAGAGACTTGACCGTGCGGCGGCGCATGCCGCGGAACGCGTTCTTGTTCTGACCGCCCATCCCGGCATCGTGGCCACGCCGGCTATATGGCTTGCCGAACGGCGTGACGAACAACGGCGCCTCTCGATCGCGGACGGTGCCCCTCCTGCGCAGATAGTCGATGACAACGTCGACCGTCCAGTTGTGCAGGGCGGACGTCACGGAGTCGCCGTTCTTGGTGTCGTGGAACGTGATCTGACCGCGGCCGTGGACGAGGACGGCGTCGCAGATCCGGCAGCCGAAGAGGATGGAGCTGACCCGGGCGCCGGTGGACCATTCGACGGCGAGCTGCGGTTTCAGGTGCCATCCGGCATGGTCAATCATCAGGGCGATCAGCTCCGGACGAAGGTCCACGACTCGGCGGCGGCTCGAGGTTTTCGCGTTCCTGGCCTCAGTGTCCCGGTCGATCGCCGGCAGTCGCGTTATCCAGCACCGCGGCTCATCAGCGGCCCAATTGAGGAAGGTGAAAACGGCGTCGAGATAGCGCTCCCTGGTTTGGGGCTTGTTCCCGGCCTGCCGCTTGTCGATGAACTTGTTCCAGTCAGCGTCGGGAATCGCCTTCAGCTCGCGGGTGCCAAAACGCCGGGTGATCTCCTGCAGAACCTTTACGTCGAAACCGTTGAGCGGCCGGACGCGGGATCGGTTCAGGTATTGATGCGCCGCAACGGCAAGGGGGACGGACGGCTTGACCCCGTGGACGACTTCGCGCCGGATCTCAGTGCACCACTTGTCGCGGAGCGCCTCGGCCTGCTCGCGGAGCTCTGGCCTGGCCGGAAGTTCACTACTGCGTCGAATGCGGACTGAGCGTCCGTCAACCCGAAGTGTGCCGATGATATGCCAGTGTCCGTCGCGCTCGACGACGCGGGGCCCCGGCGACGTTTTGTGTCCTCCTCCCGAATCGCGTCCCGAAGCGCCTGAAACCCGCTTTCGTCCCATCGCCGGCTCGCCCCGATGTAAAAGTGGTGTTGAAGTGTCTGCTGGCTCGGCGGCTTGCGGCCATCCTCGGCCAATCGTGTCTCGAGCCATCGACGTGACTTTCCGAGCCGGCTGGCGGCTTCGGTGAGGTCGATGTCGTCGGGAAGACCGACTCGGGCGCGAGACTCTGGCTGAGAGGTCATCGCCGCGCTTCGGGCGGCACGGCCACCGAAAGTGTGGCGGTGGGCCTGCCGATCAGAAGGTCGCCGCAGCGTCGCCGGTGGACAGCTCGCTTCAAAGCGGCGAGGATGTTGGCGTCCTGATCTTCAGCGACAGGATGATTGAGCTCTATGTGCATGACTTGTGATAGTCAGGCTGATGTAGTAACGCGCGCGGATTTCAATCTCGCCGAAGCATGAGCGATATTCAGAATTTCATTGAGCTACAGTGCGCGGCGCACCTTCATCACCAAGACGGCCAGGGCGGTGGTCAGCGTCGGCGGCAGCGTGCGCGACGCGCAGGCCATGGCCGGCCACAAGAACCCGGAGACGACCCAGCGCTGCTTCGTTGCTGACGACCAGGCGCGCCGGAAGGTGGTGCAGCCCATTTGACAGCAGGATACCGTTTCAGGTGTCCGGAGTTCGTTTTGTCTCGCTACGCTGGAGTTTGCGATGAGCGGTTTCGATGACGAAGTAAAAGGATTGGTCAAGGATGATGCAGTGCGGTTGTTGATTAAAATCATCTACTCTGTGTATATCGGCTGTATTGTCCTACTAATTACGCTTTTGACCGTCGGATTTGGAGATCGCGAGGCGGCAAAATACATTTATCCGGCCGCTCGCATTCTTCGTTGGTCTGTATATCTCCCATTTGTGACTATGTTTCCGCTGGCTTTCATATGGCAGACCTACGCGGAATTTACCAAGAGAAGCTTCCCGAAGTTCTTCATTCCGGCACTCGTGATTATAGCTATATTTACTTTGGTCCCGTTCGCTGGATTGCTAACGGTCGAGCTAAATCTCAAGCACTTTGCCTATGAGTGTGCCGTAGCCGACGCGTCTTTCCCCGAAATGCTTAAAGCCATCTTTTCTAATGAGACGAATCCAGGTCCAGAGTGCCCTCCAAAACCGAACTGACAATCTGCCGCTCCCTGTCGGCCGTAGAAAAGGGGGGGGGGGGGGCCG
>NZ_JASATH010000206.1:0-13910 GCF_038440215.1 Inquilinus sp. OTU3971
GGGCCTCGGATTTCCATATTGTCCTGAGCGGCGCCATCGCCCTGGTGTCGGCGGATTTCGTCCTCTGATCGGACCCCGGGGCTCGACACCGGGAGAGCGGCGGTGCGGCCACCGCCTCTCCCGGTGGTCGGCGTTTACAAAAAATAATAATTGGACGGATGATCCTCCGCCGGCCCGCTGCGAGAATGCCGCCATGGTGGGATCCAGGAAACCCGTATCCTTCGCCGCGGCCGCGCGGTCGGAAGGACAGCCGCATGTGCTGCTCGTCGAGGATGATCTCGAGATCTCCCGGATGCTGCAGGGCGTGCTGTCCGAAAGCGGCTTCGCCGTCTCGGCCGCGACCGGCGCGGCCGCGATGGATGCGGTGCTGGGCCTGGCCCAGGTCGACCTCGTCGTGCTCGACCTGATGCTGCCGGGGGAGGACGGGCTCAGCATCTGCCGCCGGCTGCGGGCCGCGTCGGCGATCCCGATCATCATGGTGACGGCCCGCGGCGATGCGGTCGACCGCATCATCGGGCTGGAGATCGGGGCCGACGACTACCTGCCCAAGCCATTCGATTCCCGTGAGCTGGTGGCGCGCATCCGGGCGCTGCTGCGGCGCGCCGCCCAGGGGGGCGGGACCGGCGGCGGCCGCATGCGCCCGCTGCGCTTCGCCGGCTGGCGGATCGACCCTGCGTCGCGGCAGCTGCACGACCCGGACGGGGTCCAGGTCGCCATGACCAGCGTCGAGTTCGACCTGCTGGCGGCGCTGTGCCGGCATTCCGGCCAGGTGCTGTCGCGCGACCAGCTGATCGAGCTGACCCACAGCGGCCTGGCCAGCCCGGTCCAGCGCAGCATCGACGTGCATGTCAGCCGGATCCGCCAGAAGATCGAGCCGGACCCCGACAGCCCGCGCTACATCAAGACCGTGCGCCTCGGCGGCTACATGTTCACCGAGCGGGTCGAGCAGGCCTGATGCGGTTCCTCTCCCGCCTGATCCCGAGCAGCGTCGTCAGCCAGATCACCGGGATCGTCGCCGTCTCCGTGCTGCTCGGCATCGGGCTGACCAGCGCCATCCTGTTCCTGTTCTTCCGGGAGCCCGACGCCCGGGATGGGGATTCGCTCTCGGCGGCGGGGATCGGCAAGGTCATCCAGATCGTCCAGACGGCCGAGACCCCGGAAGAGCTCGACAAGATCCTCGATGTCGCCCGGCGCGCCGGCTTCGAGGCCGTCCGGGTGCCGCTGGCGGAGTTCATGGCCCGGCCCGCGGATGCATCGATGCCGCTCGCGACCGGCGTGATCGCGTTTCAGCTGAAGACTCTCTGGGGCATCGAGGCGCGCAGCGCCGACCTCGGTTCCGGCGCCGGCGACGGCCTGATCGTGCGGATCGACGACCAGTCCGCCCTGCTGTTCGCGGCCCCCAGCTTGTCCAGCCTGGGGCGATTCATCCTCAGGCCCACCGTCCTGATCATCATCACCATGCTCGTCTTCGTCGTGTTCCTGTCGATCTATGCGGTGCGCTCGATCATCGCGCCCCTGTCGGCGCTGGGACGCGCGACCGAATCCTTCGGCCATTCGCCCGACGACGACCGCCTGATCGATCGCAGGGGGCCGCGCGAGATCGGCCAGATGGCCGATGCCCTCAACGGCATGCGCACCCGCATCCGGGCCCTGATCGACGACCGCACCCGCATGCTCGCCGCGATCAGCCACGACCTGCGGACGCCTCTGACCCGGCTGCGGCTGCGGGCCGAGCGGATCGGCGACCCGGAGCTGCGCGACGGCATCCTGCGCGAGGTGGTGCGGATCAGCGGCATGCTCGACGAGACGCTGGAGTATCTGCGGCCCGGCACCCGCGAGGAGCGGATGGCGCCGGTCGACCTGCCGAGCCTGCTGCAGACCGTCTGCACCGAATTCGGCGATGTCGGGCACAGCGTCACCTATGCCGGGCCGCCGCGCCTGGCCTGGGGCTGCCGGCCCAACGCGCTGACCCGTGCGATCAGCAACGTCGTCGACAACGGCGTCCAGCACGGATCGGCGGTGCGCGTCGGCCTGCGGGTGGGCGAGGGCGGCATGGCGGAGATCGAAGTGACCGACGACGGCCCGGGCATCCCCGCGCCGCTGCGCGAGAAGGTGTTCGATCCGTTCTTCAAGGGCGACCACAGCCGGCCCGCGGCGACGGGCAGGGGCTTCGGGCTGGGCCTGTCGATCGCGCGCGACGTCATTCGCGGCCATGGCGGCCGCATCGAGCTGCTCGACCGCCTGCCGCACGGCCTGGTCGTCAGGCTGTCGCTGCCCCGAAATCCAGCCGATCTGCGGCCAGAGCTTCCAGAAACATCTCTTAACATAACTTAAAACCCGTGCGTCCGGCCGGCTTTTATTCTCCTGGCTCAATCGAGCCACAGGATGAATCGCATGCCAGTGTCGTTGTCGACTGCCGTTTCTTCGTTGCAGCGGAATATCGGCCGAATCAGGACTTGCACACCTCTGGTCGTGGCAGGTGCATGTCTGGCGCTCCCGGCGGCCAGCATGCGCGCCGAGGCGCAGGATGCGATCATCGTGCCGGAGGCCGCCCCCGCTCCGGAGGCCGCGAGTCCCGGCGGCGACTGGACCTTCGTGCTCGGCGCCGGCGCCCGGGTCGGGCCGAGCTACGAGGGGTCGGACAAGTTCTCGGTCACGCCGGGGCCCTTCGTCTCGATCAACTGGCGCGACCGGGTGTTCCTCGACATGCAGCGCGGTGTCGGCGTCAACGTCGTGCGCACCGACGCGCTGCGGCTGGGTGTGTCGGTCGGCCTCGCGCCGGGCCGGGACGAGGATGATGAGGACCATTTGAAAGGGTTGGGCGACATCGACACGGCCGCGCGCGGCCATGTCTTCGGCTCCTACTCCTTCGGCATGTGGCAGATCGGCCTCGACGTCGCCAAGGATTTCGGCGGCAGCGAAGGTCTGCAGATCCGACCCGACATATCGGTGAAGGTGCCGCTGTCCGAGAGCTGGACCCTGACCTCCGGCATCTCCGCCACCTGGGCCGACGACGACTATATGCAGAGTTTCTTCGGCGTCTCGCCGTCGCAGTCGCGGAATTCGGGGCTGGATCGCTTCGACGCCGGGGCCGGGTTCAAGAGCGTCGATTTCAGCGTCGGGCTCCGCTGGGCGTTCTCCGAGAGCTGGTTCGCCATGGCCAATGTCGGCGTCGGCGTCCTGCTCGGCGACGCGGCGGACAGCCCGATCACCGAGAGCCAGGTGCAGCCCTCGGTCGGGCTGGCTGTCGGCTATCGCTTCTGAGGCCGCTCATCGGCCGCAGCATGGGATGATCATCGATGACGGAAACCATGGCCTTGCTCAGTCTCATCGCAACCCTGAAGGGACACATCATGGTTTTCACATTCCTCTGGCTCGGCGGCATCCTGCTCTGCGCCGCGCCCTATCTCTGGGCCCTGTGCCGCGCCGCCCGCGATTCGGCGCGGCCGCTGCCGCCGCGAGGGCGCCAGAAATGAGAGAGGCGGCGGGAGAACCCGCCGCCTCAGTCGTTCTCGTCCTTGAACAGGCGGTCAGAGCACGAAGTCGCTCACCGCCATGATGCCGTTCAGCCCCTTCAGCACGATGTGGAAGTCCGACACGCCGTCGCCGTTGATGTCGCCGGCAACGGTGATGACGCCCGAGCTGGTGTTGAGGGCGCGCAGCTCGCCGGCATGGTTCGAGAAGCCCGCCGAGCCGATATAGGTGAAGGCTTGGTTGCCCGCGACGCCGGCGTTGGCGTCGATCGCGGAGAGATCGATGCGGTCACCCTGGCCATGGCTGAAGTCGATGACCACGTCGGCATTGGCGCCGACGGTGCTGTCGCCGACCGCGGAGAAGGCGAAGCGGTCGGCCCCGGCGCCGCCGGACAGCGTGTCCCGTCCCGCGCCGCCATTGATCGTGTCGTTGCCCTCATAGCCGTTGAGGACGTTGTTGGCGACATTGCCCGTCAGCGTGTCGCCGCCCTTGCCGGCATTGACGGCCTCGATGCCGATCAGGGTGTCGCCCTGCGCCTCGCCGCCGCTGCCGATTCCGGTCGCGAGATTGACCGTGATCGCGTCGGTGCTGCCCCAGTAGCTGACGGTATCGGCGCCGGCCCCGCCATCGAGGATGTCGGCCCCCGCGCCGCCGCGGAGGAAGTCGGCGCCGCCGCGGCCGTAGAGGGTGTCGGCGCCGTCGCCGCCATCGAGGTTGTCGTGCCCGGCCACGCCGATGTTCGGCGAGGTCGGCGGCGGCGGGGTCACCGAGACGTTCAGCTCATAGGTGGCACCGGCGGGGACGGTCTGTTCGGTATCTCCGGTGTCGTTGTTGTACTGGCCGACCACGATGTAATAGTCCCCAGTCTCGGCGACCTTGAAGCTGAACAGCGAGTCCGTCCGGCGGGTCGAGCCGGGGTCGTTGCCGCCGTCGTCGTTGAAGGCGACCACGGTGCCGTCGGCCCGCTCCAGCCAGATGGCGCTGTCGCTCAGCCCGTCCGAGGTGTGGTCGATGTCGACGGTGACGAGCGTGCCCGCATTCACCGTCAGCTTGTAGTAGGCGCCCTGGCCGTTGCCGGTGGCGTTGACCGTCGAATGCGCCAGGGTGGTGGCGTTGCCGATGTCGGCGTCGGCGGCCAGCGAGAAGTTGTTGGTGATGGTATGGGCGGTGGCGACGGAGTTGTTGGTCGCGCTCGGCGCCAACGTGGCGTAGCCGTTGCCCATGCCGACGCCGGTGACCGGGAAGGGGGTGAAGTCCCCGTCCAGCGTGTCGTTTCCGGCGCCTCCCTTCAGCACGTCGTCGCCGCCCTGTCCGACCAGCTTGTTGGCGAGGGCATCGCCGGTCAGCTGGTCCTTATGGGCGGAGCCGGCCAGGCCCTCGATCGAGATGTAGGTCTCCGGATGCGAGCCCGGGACGAGGAGCGAGATGTTCACTCCCGTGGCGCTGCCGTAATAGGCAGCCATGTCCAGGCCGGCGCCGCCGTTCAGCGTGTCCAGCCCGCCGCCGCCGGCGAGGACGTCGTCGCCCGCGGCGCCCGACAGCACGTTGACGCCGGTGTTGCCGATCAGCGTGTCGCCGAACTTCGAGCCGATCACGTTCTCGATGTTCGCCAGCGTGTCGAACTGGTGCGTTGTCGTGGTGTCGCCTTCGCCGTCGCCGCCAAAGGCGGTGCCGGTCGCGAGGTTGACGGTCACGCCCTCGGTCGCGGGAGTCCGCGCCGGGCCGAACATCGGCTGGCGCTCGTCCAGCGTGTAGTCGGCCGTGTCGATGCCGGCGCCGCCGTCGAGGAAGTCGGCCCCGGCGCCGCCGATGAGGAGATCGTTGCCGGCGTCGCCGTTCAGCACGTCGCCGTCGCGGGCGCCCTCGAGCTTGTCGTCGCCGTTGCCGCCGCTGAGGACGTCGCCGCCGCCGAGGCCGAGGAAGTAGTTGTTGGAGTCATTGCCGACGAAGCGGTCGATGCGGTCATCCGACCCGATCAGGTTCTCGACGCTGAAGAAGGTGTCGCCGGACGCCGTGCCGCCGGCGGCGACGTTGGTCACCAGGTTGACCAGCAGCTGGAACGGGCTCTCCAGGCTGAAATCGACCGTGTCGTTGCCGTCGCCGCCGCGGAAGATGTCGACCCCGGCCATCCCGCGCATGATGTCGTCGCCGGCGCCACCGTCGAGCACGTCGTTGCCCTTGCCGGCATTGATCGTGTCGTTGCCGTCCTCACCATACAGCTGGTCGTCGCCGTCCTTGCTGTCCGGGCCGGTGATGATCGGCAGGGTGTTGTTGCGGTCGCGGCTGTCATTGGTGTCGGCGCCGCCGACGATGATGTCGTCGCCGGAGCCGCCATGGATCTCGTCGGCGCCGTTGCCGCCGTCGATCCGGTCGTCGCCGCCGCCTCCCAGCAGCTCGTTATCGCCGTCATTGCCGATGATGATGTCGAGGAAGGCGCTGCCGACACCCTTCTCGATGTAGTATTCGGTCGCGTCGGCATTGTGGCCGTCGAAGATGGCGACGTTGTTGGCGTGGCCGTTGACGCTGGAGAAGCGGCCCTCGCGCAGGTCGAGGATGGTGCTGCTGGTCGAGCCGGAGAAGTCGACCGTGTCATGGCCGCCGGTGTCGTGGATCACGAAGCCGATGTCATGGGTCGACCCGTCCGCTGTCAGCGTGTAGCCCAGCCGCGTGCTGCCGAAGCCGTAGACGTCGTCGCCGGTGTTGAGCTGGATGTCCTGATAGCTGCGGACGCCGTTCGTCACCGTCGAGAAATAGTGCCGGATGACGGCCTCGATATCGGCGATGCCCGGCGTGGTGTTGGTCCAGGCCGTGGTGCCGCCGATGTCGATGTTGTCGAAATACGACATCACCGAATACTGCTGGTTGTCGTAGACCCATTTGGCATCGTTGTAATAGGTGATCTGCGGGCCGCCAGGCCCGCCGTAATTGTAGAAGCCTGGATGGTTCAGGCCGAATTCATGGCCGAACTCATGGATGAAGGTGTTGAAGATGTAGCCGCCCGGAGAGGTCGCGTCCGGCTCGGTGTCGTGGAAGCGTTGCCCGACGCTGACATAGCGGCCGGCCGAATAGGCGCTGCCGTCGTCCTGCTCGCCGACCTCCGGGCTGACCACTTCGAGATAGTCGGTGGCCGCGTTGAAGGGCCGGTCGGTGACGATCTGGAACTCCAGCGGCGTCACCGCCGACCACATCTGCAGCGCCCCGATCGCGGCCTCCAGATAGGCCGGATGATCGCTGAGCTCGGACAGGTTCACCACGATCGGCGATTGTGCCATCGCCGGCGTCAGCGGGCGGTTCAGTGCCCCCAGGTAAGTGAGATACGTCTCGTAATTGGTGTCCTTGTTATACGGATTGTCCGGCGTCTGGTCGATGTTCTGCCAGTTCTGAAGATCTTCCGGGCTGATCGTCAATGAGCCGGCGCTCGTCTGTCCTGTCGGGGTGGAATGTTCTCGGCTGTAGCCCATCTGGCATAGGACGCACATAAGTTCCCCCTTTGTTGTCGGCCCTGGCATGGGTCCGTGATGCGTCGGCGCACTCGGCGGCGAATCAAATCCCGCTCACGGAGGCCATGACAGCGTCGGCCGTGGTGTCAGCTTCTGGCGATTAAGGTTTCGTCAGCCGTCGGCGCCGGACGTTGTCCGCCGCTCGCATTCAGCGCGTCCGCGCCGCGTCCTGGGCATCACTGCGCTGACATCGGCCCGGAAGCGGAGCCTGCGCCGCCAGGGACGATGCATGGCCCGTCGGGATCGATGTGGGCGCCAAGCAGCGACGCCGTGGCAGTCCCGACGTGAATCCGATGCTCATGGTTGTCGATATCCCCCTGTTTGCGGTTCGCAGTCTGTCGACACACCGGGCCGAGAAACGTCACGCGTCACTCGTCCAACCGCTGCGGCCATTTCTTGACGGACGCCGATCAACAATGGCGCCGCACCATGGCTCTTCCACCTCTCAAACGAGAGGTGGAGCGCGATTCAGCATCTCGACTGTCTGCGCACCTCTGGCCGTCATCCTTCGGCAATGTAGCGGTCGCCGCAATCAAAAAATCTCTCGCATCTGGTTACATCGAGAGGTTTTGTTGGTGTGCATACACCCGCTCCCGCCGGCCTAGGACAGATGTTTCCAGAAGGCCTATCCTTTTATGCAATAGATTATCCGAAATTATCGTCAAAACCGTTCAATCAACGGAGCGGTCGATTGCTGCGAATTGTGCGCGCCGCCATATGACCTACTTTTCTTTTGCAAGCGACAGGAGCGCGGCAAAGGCGGCGTCCGCGGCGGGCGGATTCGATGTGGATGCGATCCGGAGGTGCTGGCGCTACAACCACTAGCGTAATCCTTGCCGTCGGTGGCCACATCTTGTAGGGTCGCCGACCCCGCATCGCTGCCCGGACCTCGCGGTCCACGGCGCCGGGCCGAGGACGCCGATCAACCCGCCGTGAGCCGAGAAGAACGCCCATGACCATGCTCGACTGGTCCGACACCCCCGCCGCGCCGATCCGGGTGAAGCGGGCCGATGCGCCCGTCGCCGACCTCGTGGGCGACGCCACCGGGCTCGGGGCCATCGACCGGTCCGGCGGCCGCGTCAGCATCGACGACAAGGCGATGATCAACTGCCGCGCCGACGTCAACCAGCTGCTGCCGATGAAGTACCGCTGGGCGTGGGAGAAGTACCTGGCCGGCTGCAACAACCACTGGATGCCGACCGAGGTCTCGATGCAGGCCGACATCGCGCTGTGGAAATCGCGCGACGGGCTGACCGAGGACGAGCGCCGGTCGGTGAAGCGCAACCTCGGCTTCTTCGCCGCCTCGGAATCGCTGGTCGCCAACAACATCGTGCTGGCGATCTACCGCCACCTGACCAATCCGGAATGCCGCCAGTACCTGCTGCGCCAGGCGTTCGAGGAGGCGGTGCACACCCACACCTTCCAATATGTGGTCGACAGCCTGGGCCTGGACGAGGGCGAGCTGTTCAACATGTATCGCGAGGTGCCGTCGATCACCGACAAGGCGGCCTGGGCGCTGCGCTACACCCAGAACCTGTCGGACCCGTCGTTCCGGACCGGCACGCCGGCCTCGGACCAGGCCTTCCTGCGCGATCTGGTGGCGTTCTACGTCATCTTCGAGGGCATGTGGTTCTACACCGGCTTCGCCCAGATCCTGTCGCTGGGCCGGCGCAACAAGATGGTCGGCATCGCCGAGCAGTACCAGTACATCCTGCGCGACGAGTCGATCCATCTGAACTTCGGCATCGACGTGATCAACCAGATCAAGATCGAGAACCCGCATCTCTGGACGGCCGCGTTCCAGGAGGAGCTGCGGCGGATGCTGGCCGAGGCGGCGGAGCTCGAGGCCGCCTACGGAAGGGACACCATGCCGCGCGGCTTCCTCGGGCTGAACGCGGCGCTGTGCGAGCAGTACATGCACGTCATCGCCAACCGCCGCTGCGCCCAGCTCGGCCTGGCCCCGGTCTTCGCCGAGGCCGAGAACCCGTTCCCCTGGATGTCCGAGGCGATGGATTTGAAGAAGGAGAAGAACTTCTTCGAGACCCGGGTGATCGAATACCAGAACGGCGGCGCGCTGAGCTGGGATTGATCTCCCGCATTCAGCCGAAGGGCGTCGTTGCCTCGGCCCCCGGCCAAGCCTAGCGTTCAGGCTGGACCGGCGGGCGGGGGCGGGGGATGCAGCGCATCTTGATCCTGGGCGCGGGGTTTGCCGGGTTGTGGGCCGCGGTCGGCGCGGCGCGGGCTCTCGACGCCCTGGGCATCGGAACCGACCGGGTCGAGGTGACGCTGGTCAACCGCGACGCCTGGCACGGCATCCGGGTGCGCAACTACGAGGCCGACCTCGACGCGATCCGGGTGCCCCTCGCCTCGGTGCTCGGCCCGATCGGCGTGCGCCTGGTCGAGGGCGAGGTGACGGACATCGATCTCGCCCAGCGCAGCGTCCGATGCACGGTCTCGGGGGCGGAGACGGCGCTGCCTTATGACCGGCTGGTCTTCGCGCTCGGCAGCAGCCTCGTCCGGCCGGCGATCCCGGGGCTCGCCGAGCATGGCTTCGACATCGACACCTTCGCCGGCGCCCGCCGCCTCGCCGACCATCTGGCCGGGCTGGGCGGCCGGCCGGCATCGCCGGGCCGCGACGCCGTCCTGGTCGTCGGCGCCGGCCTGACCGGGATCGAGGCCGCGACCGAGATGGTGGACCGGATCGGGACGGCGGGCCGGGTGATCCTGGCCGACCACGCGCCGCAGATCGGCTCCGACATGGGCGACAGCGCCCGGCCGGTGATCGAGACCGCCCTGGCCGCGCTCGGCGTCGAGACCCGGATGGGCGTGTCGGTCGCGGCGGTCGATGCCGACGGCGCGACGCTGTCGACCGGCGAGGCGATCCCGGCTGCGACCGTGATCTGGTGCGCCGGCATGCGGGCCAGCCCGCTGACCGCCCGGTTCCCGGTGGAGCGCGACCGGCTGGGCCGGCTGCCGGTCGACCCGACCCTGAAGATCACCGGCCTCGAGGCCGAGTTCGCCGTCGGCGATTCGGCGCGGGCGATGGTCGACGACAGCCACGCCTCGGTGATGTCCTGCCAGCACAGCCGGCCGATGGGCCGCTTCGGCGGCCACAACGCGGTCGCCGACCTGCTCGGCCGGCCGCTGCTGCCGCTGCGCATCGAATGGTACACCACCATCCTCGACCTCGGCTCCTGGGGCGCCGTCTACACCGAGGGCTGGGACCGACAGGTGGCGGCGCAGGGGGCGGCGGCGAAGCAGACCAAGCAGATCATCAACCGCCAGCGCATCTACCCGCCGCTGACCGGCGACCGCCGCGCTATCCTCGACGCCGCCGCCCCGGTCGTCCAGGCCCCGCCGCAGCGCTTCCGCTGACGCGCAGGCCTCCCACCAGGCACCGCCGGCGCCCGATCGGGGGAACACCGGTCCCGTCGGATCGATTGGGGTAGGATAAGCACACCCGACATCGCTGGAGGAACCGATGCTGACCGGTCTTCACGCAGTGATCCACACCCGCGACGCCGAGGCGGACCGCGCCTTCTTCAAGGACGTGCTCGGCCTGGCCTCGGTCGATGCCGGCGACGGCTGGCTGATCTTCGCGGCGCCACCCGCCGAAATCGCCTGCCACCCCGCCGAGGCCAACGACCGGCACGAGGTCTTCCTGATGTGCGACGACCTGATCGGGGAGCTTTCCCGGCTGGGCGGCAAGGGCGTCGGCTGTGAGCCGGTCAGCGACGAGGGCTGGGGCCTCTTGTCCGCCATCCATCTGCCCGGCGGCGGCCGGCTCGGCCTCTACGAGCCGCGCCATCCCGTCCCGCCGCGGGCAGGCTAGCCGAGGCTCACCAGAGCCGAGGCGGCGGTCTCGTCGGTGATCAGCCCCTGCAGCAGGCCGCGGCTCAGCACGGCGCGGATCGCCGGCACCTTGACCGCGCCGCCGGCGATGGCGATGGCCGGGCGCCGGGCGACGGCGTCGAGCGGCAGCCCGATCACCCGGTCGCGCAGCGGCGAGGGCAGGATCTGCCCCTCGGCATCGAGGAAGTTGCCCAGCACCTCGCCGATCGCCCCGGCCTGCCGCAGCTCCTGGTATTCGGCGCGGCTGATCACCTTGTCCTGCAGCACCGGCGCGCTGTCGTCGAGCTGGCCGATGCCGATCAGGATCGCGTCGGCCCGCGCCGCCAGCGCCATGATCTCGCGGAACGGCTTCTGCTCCTCCAGCACCCGGCGGTCCTCGGCGCTCTCGGCGATCAGCGGCGCCGGCATCAGGAAGCGCTGGGCGCCCAGCCGGTCGCCGAGCCGCATCACCACGTCGAACGGGTTGTAGGAGGAATCGCGGGCGATGTTGCCGGTGACCGACACCACCTGGTGCTGCGGCCGCGGCGACGACGCCATCTCCTCCACCGCCGCGCGCACGCTGCGGCCGTTGCCGACGCCGATCACCAGCGGCGCGTCCGTGTCGACCAGCCGCTCGATCCAGGTGGCGCCGGCGATGGCCAGCGCCGGCAGGTTGGGCTGGGCCGGCGCCACCGGGTCGGCCGGCACCACCTCGCAGAAGCGCAAGCCGTGGCGGCGGGCGATGCGCTCGCCCAGCTCCATGCAGGCGGCGATCGGGTGGTCGATGCGGACCTTGACCATGCCCTCCTGCGCGGCGAAGGCCAGCAGGCGCTGCGCCGCCATGCGCGAGACGTTGAGCCGGCGGGCGATCTCGTCCTGGGTCAGGCCCGAGACATAGGACAGCCATGCCGCCCGTGCCGCCTGATCGCGCTTCCTCTCCGCCTGGTCGATCCCTGGCATCCGCCACGCTCCGCGCCGTTCCTTCTGCACCATCTCCGCCGATCGGGGCGTCCGGCGCAACGGTGGCGTGCAGCGATTGCGGTTGCCGGCATCGCGGCTGCGGCGATGATGCCTGCTCCGGCCCGTGTCGAAAGGCTTGACCGCAGCGCTGCGGAACGGTTCCTTCCGGCCGGAAGGATGCAGGAACCCCGCTTGGCGAGCAGGCGGGCGAGCGAAGGGGCAGATGATGATTCGGTGGGCTCTGGTGCTGGCGGTGGCGCTGGCGCCGCATGTCGCGGCGGCTGCGACCAAGCCGACGCCGGTGGCGGCGGAGGACAGGGTCCATGCCCAGCTGCGCCTGGCCTTGGAGCGGGCGGAGGCTGAGCTGGCCGCGGCTCCCTCGGCGATTCCCGTCGGCACGCTCAAGCCCAGCGCCGTCGATCCACGGGTGCCGCTGCTGCGCCAGCGGCTCGACGCCATGGGCATCGCGCTGCCCGAGTCTGCCGCGGTCGCCGTGCCCGCCGTCGTCCAGCCCGAAGCGGCGCCGGCCGAGGCGGTCCCGGCAACGGCCGTGGCGGCGACCGAGCCGGAGCTGGTCGGCCCGGTGGCGCCCGCCACCCTGGTCTATGACGAGGCGCTGACCCAGCGGGTGAAGCTGCTGCAGTCGCGCTGGGGCCTGCGCGACGACGGCGTGGTCGGCCGCCGCACGCTGCGCGCGCTGAACTTCACCCCGGCGGACGAGGCGGCGTCGCTGCGCCAGACCCTGGCTCGCTGGCAGGCTCCGCCGGCGCGAGGCAAGTCGATCACGGTCAACGTGCCGACCGCCGAGATCATCGCCTTTGACAACGGGGTCGAGGTGCTGCGCACCCGCGCCGTGGTCGGCTCGCCGCTGACCCAGACGCCGCTGATCCAGTCCAACATGATCGCGGTCAAGTACAACCCGGACTGGACCGTGCCGCCCGGCCTGACCAAGAAGTACAAGGCCCAGATGGCCGCCGGCCAGTACGACGACATGCGCAAGCACGGTGTGGTGGTGAAGACGCCGGAAGGCCAGACCTTCGACCCGGCCCAGGTGCCGCCGGAACTGGTCGGCACCATGGGCTGGAAGTTCTGGCAGCCGCCGGGCGACGACAACGCCCTCGGCCTGCTGAAGTTCGAGCTGGACAACGACCAGGCGATCTACCTGCACGACACCAACAACCGCAAGCTGTTCGCCACCGACAATCGGGCGGTGTCGAATGGCTGCATCCGGGTCGAGAACTATCTCGGTCTGGCAGCCTGGGTGCTGGGCACCGACACCGCCGGGGTGGAGGCCGCCATCGCCACCGGCAAGACCCATTTCGCCCGGGTGCCCAGCCGGATCCCGGTGCGCATGACCTATTACCTGGCCTATCCGGACACGGCGGGCGGTATCCGCTACGGTGAGGACGTCTACGGCATGGCCGAGGGCAGCTAAGCCATCCTCCGCTCCCGCCGCCAGCACAAGACCGCCAGAGCGGCGCCGGCGGCGGTGATCAGCGCGCCGATCGGGTAGAGTGCGGCAAGCCCGGCGCCGTCGATCACCCGGCCGCCCAGCCAGGCCGCCGCGGCTGCGGCGATCTGGAAGCCGGAGGCATTCAGCGCGATGCCCAGGGTCGGCGCCGCGCCGGCGGTGGCCAGCACCCGGGTCTGCATCCCCGGGATGATCGCGAAGGCCAGCGCGCCGGTCGCGACCACCAGAAGCGCGGCCGGGACTTGCCGGTCGCCGACAATGCCCCCGAGGGCCAGCACCGCCGCCAGCGCTGCCAGCAGCCCGATCAGCGACGGCAGCAGCGCCCGGTCCGACAGCCAGCCGCCCGCCAGGTTCCCCAGCGCCGCGCCCAGCCCGTAACCCAGCAGCAGCACCGGGACGGCGGCGGCGGTGAAGCCGGCGACGCCGGTCAGCAGTGGCGCCAGATAGGTGAACACCATCAGCACGCCGGCATTGCCGAGGGCGGTGAGGGCGAGGGCCAGCTGCAGGTCGCGGCTGCGCAGCACGCGCAGCTCGGCCGCGGCCGATCCCGCCGTGGCGCCGCGCATCGGCACGAAGCGTACCAGCAGCGCCAGGGCGACGGCGGCGAGGCCGGCGATGGCCAGGAACGTGATGCGCCATCCCGAATGCTGGCCGAGGGCGGTGCCGATCGGCGC